>NZ_JBEZGJ010000152.1:0-17753 GCF_040649965.1 Micromonospora sp. NPDC048843 | reverse complement strand
CCCACCCCGCTCAGCCGGCCAACCGGACATGGCGGCCAGGGTGACCTGATCGACTCGGGTTCCTGAAAGTCGCGGTGTCCGGGTGCCGGGGATGCCCCGACGTCATGAAAGCCGAGTGGATCATGTCGGTCTGCGCCGTTTCCGTGGCCCTGGCCGTGTTGACCTGGGGCAGAGCGCCGTGCGGACTGGCCCGGCCAGGGGCACAGCGCCGTACGGAACCTCGCGGACCGGAAGATCGCGCTCGAACCAGGAAAGAGGCCCCTCCCTACACCACGAGGCCACTACATCCAGGATCGAGCGCGATCATGCGGGGGCGTGACACCTCAACCGCCTTGGCTAGCCGACGATGTGGCCGACGGGCGGGCGGCGTGCGGGGTGCGCGGTTGGGGCGAGAGCGGTCAGGTTGCGTCGAGCAGCTTCAGGACCGCGTCGCGGGCGGCCAGGACGGCTGCCTCGGACTGCGGACCGTGGTTGAGGATCTCGAAGGAGTGCTGGCCGTCCGGCACCTCGATCACCTGCATCGGCCAGCCCTGGGCGGTCGCTGCGGGGAGGAACGCGTCGATGCCGGCCAGGACCGGCGGGATGTCCTGGCCGGCGCGGGTCAGCACCAGTGGCACGTTCGTGCCGGAGTTGAGTGCCTCGACCGGCAGGAACCGAGCGTCGACTTCCCAGCCGGGGAACGGGATGAGCAGCGGGTACGTCAGTGCGATCCCGCGTAGCCATGGCGGCGGAACGCGTAGCCAGTCGGCCGCGAAGAGGCCGCCGCCGGAGAAGAACCACAGCACCACCCGCTCGCTGTCGACCCGCGGATCGGCGCGGACCTGCTCGACCATCGCGGCGATGTCGTCGGCTGCGGCGGGCAGCGCCGACAGGTCGGACACCTGGTAGCTGACCAGCGCGGTGACCACGCCGCTCTCGGCGAGCAGCGCGCCGTAGCCGCGGTAGAGCAACCAGTCGCGGGGGTCGGGCGCGTCGGGTGGCAGCGGAGCGCCGTGCACCACCACGACGGCGGGCGCGGGACCGGTGCGGGTGGGCAGGTGCAGGTCGACGTTGCCGTGTCGTTCGACAGGCGCGGCCGGGATGGACAGGACGAAGGGCCGTTGCGCGACGGGCGTCGTCATGGCCTCATCGTATCGATCATCGACCTGACAGTCTGCCCCACAGATGATCTACAGAGGACGATGGGTCAGGTCGGGTCGCCGGGTTTCGTGGCGTCGCTGGCCTGGGCATGTCGCTCCAGCAGCCGCTGCCGGATCTCCTCGGGGGTGTACGCGCGCCGACGCCGTTCGGCCCGCGCGATGACCACACCGGAGGCCGCGACACCGGCGAGCCCGGCCAGCCCGAGAACCTTCCACCACCGCATTCGTTGCCGCATCGGCCTAGGCTAGACCCTCATGAGCATCAGCCTGGATGAGGCCGTCGAGTTGACCCGCACCGGTGACGTGTGGGTGTTCCGGGGTCGCAGCGTGCCGGACCGGGCGATTCAGTTCACCACCAACAGCCCGGTGAACCACGTCGGGATGGCGGTGGTGCTGGACGACATGCCGCCGCTGATGTGGCACGCGGAGTTGGGCAGGTCGTTGCCGGACCTGTGGTCGGGCAGCCACCAACGCGGCGTCCAGCTGCACGACCTGCGGGACGCGGTCTGCGTCTGGGCCAACCGGTACGGCCAACGGGCCTGGCTGCGGCAGCTCGACCCGCCGGCCGACGCGGAGATGGAGCGGGCGGTGCTGCGGACGATCGCGCGGTTGGACGGCACGCCGTTCCCGTCGACCGCCCAGTTGGCGTGGCGCTGGGTGCGTGGTCGGGTGCCGGCGCTGCCGCGCCCCGGCCGGCTCGCCGACCGCCCTAACCCAGCCGACCGTGCAAACTCCTCCGGCCCGGCCACTCCGGCTCGGTCGGTGGGGGAGCGGGACCGGGCGCTGGAGACGGCGTACTGCGCCGAGGTGGTGGCGGTGACCTATGAGGCGATGGGGTTGCTGCCGGCGGGTCGGCGTCCGAACTGGTATGACCCGGGGCGGTTCTGGAGTGGCGACGACCTGGGCCTGGCCGCCGACGCCCGGTTGGGTTCCGAGATCGAGGTGCAGGTACCGCCGCGCTGAGGTTTGACCTGTGCGGTGACCGGCAATTGCTGTGACCGTGAACGCCTCCACGGATCTTGACACGCTGGCCGACTTCTTCGACCGGTACGGCGTGGCGCTGACCTCCGGTGACCTGCCGGCCATCGCCGGCTGCTACGCCCTGCCGGGGCTGGTGGTGGCCGACACCTACAGCTTCTCGTTCACGTCCGCGGCGGCGGTGGCGCTGTCCTTCGTGGGCGCCGCACCCGACTACCAGGATCGGGAGTTGGTCGCGGCCCACGCCCGGATCGAGGACGTGCAGCAGGTGTCCGCGCTGTTGACGATGGTGGCGGTGGAGTGGGAGTTCCTGGACAGTCGGGGGCAGGCGGTGCCGGGGGAGCGGTACCGGTACCTGCTGCGTATCTCGGATGACGGACCACTGATCTGCACTGTCGTCCGGACGGGCTGACCGACGGGGGCCGGTCGGCCCGATCCGTACCCGCCCGGTTTCCGGTTCGTGCGGCGCTGGCTACGCTGTCGCGTCGGTGGGGACGAGGGGAGACCTGATGGCGGTGCGGCCGGACGGTACGGCAGATTCGCGGGCGGCGCGGGTGTTGGCGTCGGTGCCGTGGATCGTGGTGCTGCTCGGGGTGTGCGCGCTGGTGGTGCTCCTGGTGATCGCGCTGTTGTCGTTCCGGACCAGGGAGCGGGACGCGCCGACGCAGGCCGCGCCTCCGGCGTTCCTGCCGACCGTGCCGGCCGCCGCGTCGGCCACCGGTGGGCCGACTCCGGCAGCTGTGGAGCGGCGTTCGGTGTCGCCGCGACCGTCCCGCAGTAGTCGGACGCCGTCACCGCGGGCCACAGTCACCGGCTCGCCGACTCCGGGGCGGACGAGCGTCCTGATGGCGCCGTCTGCGGACGACACTGTCAGCGCCCGGTACGAGGTCGGTTCGAACGGCTGGGACGGGGACGCGGCGGTGCTGACGATCGCCAACGAGTCGAGTCGGTCGATGGACTGGCAGGTGGAGTTGGTGTTCGACGACGACACCTGGACTCTGCGAGTGGGTGATGACTCTGGCGTCTCGGTGCGGGGGCGCGGGCACGGGGAGTTCGTGGTGCGCGGCACCCGCTCGCTGGATGCGGGTGACTCTAGGACGCTGCGGCTGCGCGTCGGCTGGGGCGACTCGGCGCAGCGACCGGTCAAGTGCACTGTCAACGGGGGCGACTGCCGGATCGGCTGAGCCAGCGCCGCACCGCTAAACCGTTGCACCCCTAGACCGCCGCACCGCTAGACCGCCGCGCCGCCAAGGCTTTCCGGGTCGGGCCGCCGATCGCTACGCTGCGCGGACGGTCCGCTGAAGGAGGTACATGTCCGGCATGCGCCGTGTTCCGCGCCCGCCGCACGGTCCGGTGGCGATCGCCACGTCGCCCTGGATCGTGGTTGGCGCCGGTGTCGTCGTGATGGTGGTCCTGCTCATCGTGGCTCTGGGCGCGTACCGGGGACGTAGCCCCGCGCCGGACGGCGCGCAACCGCCGGCGCTGCCGGTGCCGTCCGCGGTGGTGGCGCCGAGCGTGCCCACCTCGGTGCCGTCTCCGGCACCGGTGCTGCCGGGGATATCCGGCCGTGCGAGCGGGCTGCCGCCGAGCGCCGCGGCCGGGTCCGGGTCACCGTCGGCCGACCCGACGGCCGGTCCGATCGGGAAGCCGACGGCGACGCGGTCGCCGAGCCGGGCCGGGCCGGGGCAGTCGGCGATGACCGGGCGGTACCGGGTGGTGCAGAGCTTCGACGGGGGTTTCATCGGCGAGGTGGCGATGGTCAACACGTCCACCCGGAGCCGTGGTTGGACAGTGCGGTTGGAGTTCTCCGGTGGACGGCTGGTGACCGCGTGGGTGGAGGGCGTCCCGCAGGGAACGATCCGCCAGTCCGACGACGGCTTCACGTACGTCAGCGGGGTCGACGTGTCGCCCGGCGGCTCGGTGTCATTGCGGTTCCACATGGAGCGGGCGCCCAGCACGCCGAGGGAGTGCACCGTGGACGGGGCCCGCTGCAACGGGCTCTGAGCGGCGCTTCCGCAAGGATGCTGCTGTGTTGCGACCATGTTTGCAAGGTATTGCAGAATGTTTCGGCAAGGGTTAGCGTGCGGCCAATCAGCGACCAGAGGAAGGCGTCGATGAAACCCCCGCCGATACCGCGCACTGCCCTGCTGGCCCTTGCCTCCCTGCTCACCGTCACTCTCGTCGGCGCTCCGGTCGCCGTGCACCCCGCCGCTGCGGGTCCCCGGCCGTCCGACGGCGCCCCACTCGCGATCGGCGGCGCGACCCAGTGGCGTGCCGAACCCACAGCCGAGGCGCTGCTGAAGGCCGGTGGCAACTCCGCCCGAGCCGAGCAGTTCTACTTCGTCCTGCCGGACCGGTTCGCCAACGGAGACCCCCGCAACGACTCCGGCGGCCTCACCGGCGACCGGCTGCGGACCGGCCTCGACCCGACCGACAAGGGCTTCTATCACGGCGGCGACCTCAAGGGCGTCATCGACAAGTTGGACTACATCCAGGGGATGGGCACCACTGCCATCTGGCTCGCCCCGATCTTCAAGAACCGGCCGGTGCAGGGCACCGGCAACGACGTCTCGGCCGGCTACCACGGTTACTGGATCACCGACTTCACCCAGGTGGACCCGCACTTCGGCACCATGGAAGAGATGAAGCGGCTGGTCAAGCTCGCCCACCAGCGCGGCCTCAAGATCTACCTTGATGTGATCGTCAACCACACCGCCGACGTGATCAAGTACGCCGAGGACAAGTACGCGTACGTGGACAAGGCGACATCGCCGTACACCGACGCGCAGGGGCGGGCGTTCGAGGACCGCAACTACGCCGACGGCTCCCGGGCGTTCCCGCCGGTCGACAAGGAGTCCTTCCCGTACACGCCGACGTTCGCCGAGCCGAAGGACGCGAGCGTCAAGGTCCCGGCCTGGCTGAACGACGCCACCATGTACCACAACCGGGGTGACTCCACCTTCGCCGGCGAGAACAGCGAGTACGGCGACTTCTTCGGCCTCGACGACCTGTGGACCGAGCGTCCCGAGGTGGTCCGTGGCCTGACCAAGGCGTACGGGGACTGGATCGGCGCGACCGGCGTCGACGGCTTCCGGCTGGACACCGTCAAGCACGTCAACATGGACTTCTGGCCGCAGTTCAGTCAGGGCATCGAGCGGGCCGCCGAGAAGGCCGGCAAGAAGGACTTCTTCATGTTCGGCGAGGTGTACAGCGCCGACCCGGAGATCAGCTCCAGCTACGTCCGCCAGGGTGGCCTGCCGGCCACCCTCGACTTCGCCTTTCAGGAGGCCGCGCGGGGCTTCACCGCCGGCGCCGGCTCCGCGAAGGCGCTCGCCGACGTGTACGCCCGCGACGACCTCTACGCGGCCCGGGACACCGACGCGGGCCGGTTGACCACCTTCCTGGGCAACCACGACATGGGCCGGATCGGATCGTTCATCGCCGGTGGTGGCAGCGACCCGGCCAGCCACCTGCGTCGTGACCAGCTCGCGCACCAGTTGATGTTCCTGACCCGTGGCCAGCCGGTGGTCTACTCCGGCGACGAACAGGGCTTCACCGGCCCGGGTGGGGACAAGGACGCCCGCCAGGACATGTTCGCGTCAAAGGTTCCCGACTACCTCGACGACGACCTGCTCGGCACCGACCGCACGCACGCCAGCGACCAGTTCGACGCGACCCACCCGCTGTACCGGACCATCGCCGACCTGGGCCGGCTGCGCAAGGCCCACCCGGCGTTGCGCGACGGCGTGCAGGTCACCCGGTACGCGGACGACGGGCCGGGCGTCTTCGCCGCCTCCCGGATCGCCCCGGCCGACCGCACCGAGTACGTGGTGGCAGTGAACAACGCCGACACCGCGCAGACTGTCACGGTGGACACCTGGTCGGCCGGCGCCACCTTCACCGGCATCTACGGCGGCTCGGAAGACGAACAGGCCGGCGACGACGGCGAGTTGACCCTCACCGTGCCGCCGCTGTCGGCGGCGGTGTTCCGGGCCGGCAAGCCCATCGCACCGGCGGCCGACAAACCGACCATCACCATCACCAGCCCGGTTCCGGACGCGGCGGTCGCCACCCGGGCGGCGGTCACCGCCCGGGTGACCGGCGACCCGCTGGCCACCGTCACCGTCGCGGCGCGGGTGGCCGGCGGCCGGTGGACGCTGCTGGGCAGCGCCGACCACGCCCCGTACACGGTGCAGCACGACCTGACCGGCCTGGCCGGCGGCACCGGTGTCGAGTACAAGGCGGTGGTCCGCGACGGCAGGGGTCGTACCGCCACCGCCCGGTCCACAGCAGTCGTGGGGACCCCGCCGCAGGGCAGCTCCCGGGAGTGGGCGGTGGTGCACTACCAGCGACCGGCCGGGGGGTACGACGACTGGGGGCTGTACGCGTGGGGGGACATCGACCCGGCGTACGTCACCGAGTGGCCGAAGGGGCAGCCGTTCGCCGGGGAGGACTCCTACGGTCGGTTCGCCTGGGTGAAACTCAAGCCGGGCGCCACGTCGGTGAACTTCCTGGTTGTCGACAAGGCTGGTACGAAGGACGTCGCCCAGGACCGCAGCATCGACGTCACCCGGACCGGCGAGATCTGGCTCAAGCAGGGCGACCCGGCGATCTACCCGAGCAGGCAGGCGGCCGCCGGTGAACCGGAGCCGCCGGTCGAGGAGGGCGCCGCCGTGCTCCACTATCGGCGGGCCGACGGCAACTACGACGGCTGGGGCCTGCACCTCTGGGACGGTGCGGCCAACCCGACCGAGTGGTCCGCCCCGCTGCGGCCGAGCTCCGTCGACGCGTTCGGGGCGGTGTTCCGGGTGCCGCTGGCGGCCGGTGCCACCGGCCTGAACTACATCATCCACCAGGGCGACACCAAGGACCTGCCCGACGACCAGCGGCTCGACTTCGCCAGCGCCGGCCGGGAGGTGTGGCTGCTCGCCGCCACGCCGGGCCGCCTGTTGCCGTCGACAGCCACCACCGCCAGCGGAGACACCGACATCGGCAAGCAGAAGGCGCACTGGATCGACAGGTCCACAGTGGCGTGGCAGACCCCGCCGACCGACGGCAAGACGTACGCGTTGGTCACCGCGCCCACCGGCGGGGTCAGCGTGGTCGACGGCGAGCTGACCGGCACGTACACCACACTGCCGCTGCGGGCGCAGCGCAACGGGCTCACCGACGCACAACGCGACAGGTTCCCGCACCTGTGGTCGTACCGTAGCTTCGCCCTGGACCGGGCGGACCTGGCCAAGGTCCCGGCGGCGCTGCGGGGGCAGTTGCTGGTCACCGAGCGCGACGCCGAGGGTGCGCTGCTCGCCGCGACGGGCGTGCAGATCCCCGGCGTACTCGACGACGTCTACTCCCGGGCGGCCGACGCCACCCTCGGGCCCACCTTCGCGGGCCGGACGCCCAGCCTCGCGCTGTGGGCGCCGACCGCCCACAGCGTGCGCCTGCACCTGTTCGACTCGCCCACCGCCGCAGCCAAGACGGTGCCGATGCGCCGCGACGACCGCACCGGCGTCTGGTCGGTGCGCGGCGACCACACCTGGACCGGCAAGTTCTACCGGTACGAGGTGCGGGCGTGGCAGCCCGCGGCACAGCGGATGGTCACCGCGTCGGTGACCGACCCGTACGCGGTGGCCCTCGCCGCGGACTCCACGCACAGCCAGCTCGTCGACCTGAACGACAGGGCGCTGGCACCCCCCGGGTGGCGCACGCTGCGCAAACCGGCACCGGTGCCGGCCGCGAAGGCGCAGATCACGGAGCTGTCCGTGCGGGACTTCTCCATCGCCGACGACACGGTGCCGGCCGAGCGCCGGGGGACCTTCCTCGCGTTCACCGACCCGGGAACCGCCGGCATGACCCACCTGCGGGCGCTCGGCGACGCCGGGGTCACCCACCTGCACCTGCTGCCGGTGTTCGACTTCGCGACGATCCCGGAGAAGCGGGCCGACCAACGGCAGCCGGCCTGCGACCTGGCGGCGCTGCCGCCGGACTCGGCCGAGCAGCAGAAGTGCGTGGCGGCGGTCGCCGAAACCGACGGCTACAACTGGGGGTACGACCCGCTGCACTACACGGTGCCGGAGGGCGGCTACGCCGTCGACCCGGTCGGCGCGGCGCGGACCACCGAGTTTCGGCGGATGGTCGCCGGGGCGAACGACGCCGGGCTGCGGGTGGTCATGGACGTGGTCTACAACCACACGTCGGCGGCCGGCACCGACGCGAAGTCGGTGCTCGATCAGATCGTGCCCGGCTACTACCACCGGCTGCTGGAGGACGGCACCGTGGCCAACTCCACCTGCTGCGCCAACACCGCCCCCGAGCACGCCATGATGGGCAAGCTGGTGGTCGACTCGCTGGTCACCTGGGCCCGGCAGTACAAGGTGGACGGGTTCCGCTTCGACCTGATGGGTCACCACCCGAAGGCGAACATCCTTGCCGTCCGGGCGGCCCTGGACCGGCTCACCGTCGCCCGCGACGGCGTCGACGGCAAGGCGATCATGCTCTACGGCGAGGGCTGGAACTTCGGCGAGGTCGCCAACGACGCCCGTTTCCTCCAGGCCACCCAGGCCAACATGGCCGGCACCGGCATCGGCGCCTTCAACGACCGACTGCGCGACGCGGTGCGCGGTGGCGGACCGTTCGACGCCAACCCCCGGGTGCAGGGTTTCGCCTCCGGGCTCTACACCGACCCGAACGGCGACGCGGTCAACGGGTCGCCGGCCGAGCAGAAGGCCCGACTGCTGCACGCCCACGACCTGATCAAGGTGGGGCTCACCGGCAACCTGCGCGGCTACCAGTTCACCGACACCGCCGGGCGTGCGGTCACCGGGGCGCAGGTGGACTACAACGGCTCCCCGGCCGGCTACACCGCCGCGCCGGGGGAGGCAGTCACCTACGCCGACGCGCACGACAACGAGATCCTGTACGACGCGTTGGCGTACAAACTGCCGCAGGCCACGACAGCGGCGGACCGCTCACGGATGCAGGTGCTGGCGCTGGGCACTGTGGTGCTGGGACAGGGCACCGGGTTCGTCACCGCCGGCACCGAACGGCTGCGGTCGAAGTCGCTGGACCGCAACTCGTACAACTCCGGTGACTGGTTCAACCAGATCCGCTGGGGCTGTGAAGGGGGCAACGGGTTCGGCGCCGGTCTTCCGCCCGCGCCCGACAACGAGGACAAGTGGTCGTACGCGAAGCCGCTGCTGGCCGACCCGGCGCTGGTGCCGGACTGCGCGGCGATCAACACCACCGACGCCCGGTACGCCGAGTTGCTGCGCATCCGGGCGTCGTCGCCGGTGTTCGGGCTGGCCACCGCCGAGCAGGTCCAGCGGAGGGTGGCGTTCCCGCTGTCCGGTGCCCAGGAGACGCCGGGGGTGCTGACCATGACCCTGGACGCCAGTGGGCTGGGCGGGCCGTGGAAGTCGCTGACAGTCGTCTTCAACAGCACGCCGTCGGCGGCCGACCAGACGGTGACCGGACTGCGCGGAGCGGACGTGGCACTGCACCCGGTGCTTGTCGACTCGGCCGACCCGGTGCTGCGTACCGCCTCGTTCGACAGGGCGGCCGGCACGTTCACCGTACCGGCGCGCAGCGTGGCGGTCTTCGTCCAGAAGTGACGTGAACCGGCCCCCTTCCGCGTCTCGCGGAAGGGGGCCGGCCGTTGTGCTGGCGCTACGCCGTCGTCACCCGAGGGTTGATCAGGCGAAGCAGTTGTCGATCGTGCCGCCCGGGATGGCCAGGCAGTTGGTCGGACGGTTCGCGGTGATCGCGGACTTGTCGTCCAGGTTCACGTCTCCGAAGAAGCTGAAGACACCGCCCGGCTCGAAGGTGGAGAAGTTGTGGGCGACCTTCGTCTTCGACAGGTTGACCTCGCCGAAGATGTTGAAGATGCCGCCGCCGACTCCGATCGGGCCCACGGCCCGGTTGCCGACAACCTCGCTGTCGCGCAGCGTGGTGACGCTGCCGGCGTTGAAGAGCCCGCCGCCGAAGAAGCCGGCGGTGTTGTCCTTGATGCTGCTCTTCTCGAAGGTGGCCACGCTGTCGAAGGCGATGGCCACACCGCCACCGACACCGGCGGTGCTGTTCTTCTCGACAGTGACGTTGTGCAGGTTCAGCTGGCTGTCCGCCGCAGCGAGACCGCCACCGGCGAGAACCGCGGTGTTCGAGACGAACTTGGTCTCGTACGCAGTGGTGTTGCCCTCGATGTCGAGGTAGCCGCCACCGAAGCCGAGCGTCTCGTTGTCGGTGATCTCGGTCTTCTTCAGCTCGACCGTTCCGCCGTCGACGTCCTCGGTGAAGATCTCCGCGGCACCGTTGGAGATACCGCCACCACCGATGACGGCGGTGTTGTCCTTGATCTTCGACTCCTCGACCTTGAGCAGCCCGGCGTTGAAGACGCCGCCACCGAAGAAGAAGGCGGTGTTACGGGTGACGGTGCTGTGCCAGATCTTCGTGGTGCCGAAGTTGGCCACACCACCACCGTTGCCGCCCGACTGGTTCAGGACGACCTCGGACTCCAGGATCTCGGCGGTGCCACCCGGCTGGACCAGGATTCCGGCGCCGTCGTTCTCCTCCGGCTGCTCGACGAGCGGCGTGACGACGCCCGGCGTGACCTTCGGGGTGACCTTCGGCGCGGCCTTCAGGCCGGCCTTCGGGTTGGCCTGCCGCGCGGTGAGCGCCTGGGCCAACGGAACGCCCGCCTTCACCTGCGCGGCGAGCGCCTCGGAGTCCGAGTAGGCCGCCCAGACCGCGGCCGGCTCGACACCGTTCTCCAGTTCGAGGGTCTGGCCACCCTTGATGGTCAGGCCCTTGATGGTGAGGTGACCACCGGCGCCGACGTTGAGGATGCGGAAGTAGTCCGCAGTGGCTTCCCGAGAGATCGTGGTGTGCTCGCCCTTGAGCGTGATCCGCTCGGTGATGATCGGCAAGCCGTTGCCCTCGTAGTCGTTGCGGGTCAGGTTGTAGGTGCAGCCCTTGGCCAGCTCCAGCACACCGCCGTGCTTGTTGTTGGCGAACACGATCGCCTGAATCAGCTTGTCGGTGTCGCAGGGCACCTCCTTCCCGCGCTCGTGGTCCTTGTCCTTGTCCTTGTCCTTGTCCCGGTTCTTGTCGTCCCGGTTCTTGTCCTCGTCCTTGTCCCAGTCGCGCGCCTCGTCACCTCGCTGGTCGCCGTCCTTGCTGACCTGCGCGGTGTTCCAGTTCAGGCCGACCGCTCCGGCGCTGCCCGCGACGCCCACCGCCGCGAGACTGATCACGCCCGTCAAACCGGCCACGCCACTGGCGAGCCAGAGCTTGCGGCGGCTCTTGGCCGTCGCCCGCCCGGAGGCTTCTTTGTTCGTTAGGTAGTTGGACATCGGAGCTCTCTGCCCTCTCCTCGTACCAGACAGGGTCGCCGCCGTCAGACGGGTGTCCCCTGCTACAAATCGGTTGTAGCTCCCAAAACCACCGTATGAGAAGGTTCCTCGCCTCGCGTGCTTATCCGAGATAAGCCCACATTCGGTTCATGTTGCCCCCAGCGAGGCCCGGACCGACACACCGGCCCCCAAGCGGCCTGCACGCGCCTGACCTGCCCAAACGGGTACGCCCCTCCGAGCCGTGACGGCTCGGAGGGGCGTTTTATGTGGTTCAGCCCCACCCGATCAGGCGAAGCAGTCCAGAACGTTGAAGCAGTTGGTCGGGCGGTTGGCAGTGACGGCGGACTCGTCGTCCAGCGTCACGGTGCCGCCGATGCTGTTGAAGATGCCGCCCGGCTCAAGGGTCGAGAAGTTGTGCGCCACAGTCGTCCGGTAGAGCCTGACCTCGCTCCCCTCGTCGTTGACGATGCCGCCGCCGCGGCCGAACGGACCGACGGCCCGGTTGCCCACCACCTCGCTGTCGCGCAGCGTGATGACGCCGTCGTCGTTGTGGATGCCGCCACCGTCGAAGCCCGCGGTGTTGTCCTTGATCCTGCTGCTCTCGATCGTCGCGACGCTGTCGGAGGTCACGACCAGGCCGCCACCGTCGCGAGCGGCGCTGTTCTTGGCCACCGTGGCGTCCTTGAGGGTGAGCTGGCTGTCCGCCACCGCGACGCCGCCACCGTCGAGCAGTGCAGTGTTGCCACTGACCGTCGTCTGGTGCAACGTCGTGGTGCCCTCGACATCCAGGACGCCGCCGCCGAAGCCGAGCGTCTCGTTGTCGGTGATCTCGCTCTTGTAGACCCAGACCGAGCCACCGTCGACGTCCTCGGTGAAGATGTCGGCAGCGCCGTTGGAGATGCCACCGCCACCGATGATTGCGGTGTTGTCCTTGATCTTCGACTCGTCGACCTGGAGTACGCCGGCGTTGAAGATGCCACCGCCGAAGAAGAAGGCGGTGTTGTGCGCGACGGTCGTCTTGCTGAGCCTGGTGCTGCCGAAGTTGGCCAGCCCGCCGCCGTTGCCGCCGGACTGGTTGTAGAGCAACTCGCTGTCCAGGATCTCCGCGCGACCACCGGGCTGCACCAGCACCCCGGCGCCGTCGTTGAACCCAGGCTGCTCAACCAGCGGCACCACCGCTGTACCGGCACCCACCGGCTTAGCCGCCGCGGCTACCGGCTTGGCCGTGGCGGCCTTGGCGGCAGTCGTGGCGGCTGTGGTTGCTGGCGCTGCGGGCTTGGCCGGCGCTGCTTTCGCGACCGGCTTGGCGGCGGCCTCGGCAGGCGCTGCCTTGGTGGCCGGTTTGGCGGGCGCTGCCTTGGCGGTCACCTTGACAGGCGCTGCCTTCGCAGCCGGCTTGGCGGCGGTTGCTGCCGGCTTCGCTGCTGCTGGCTTGGCGCCTGGTGCGGCAGCGGTCGCCGGCTTCGCGGCGGGCGCCGCCGCTGCCGGTGACTGGGCCCCTGTCGAGCGGACCTGGGTCGAGTACGGCGCCCAGACCGTCGCCGGATCGGCGGTCATCGGGGACTGAAGGGTCTGGCCACCCCTGATGCTCAGGCCCTTGAGAGTGAGGTGCCCGCCGGCGCCGACGTTGAGGATGCGGAAGTAGTCGGCAGTGGCCTCGCGACCGATGGTGGTGTGCTCACCCTTCAGGGTGATGTGCTCGGTGATCACCGGCAGACCGTTGCCGTCCTGATTGCGAGTCAGGGTGTAGGTGCAGCCCTTGGCCAGCTCCAGCACGCCGCCGTCCTCGTTGTTGGCGAACGTGATCGCCTGGATCAGCTTGTCGGTGTCGCACGGGACCTGCTTGGTGCGGTCCTTCTCGTCGTGCTTGCCGTCCTTGCTGTCCTTGCCGTCCTTACGGTCCTTGCCATCCTCGCCGGACCGGTCGTCGAAGCCGCTCCAGTCGTCGCCGCTCCACTCGTCGTCCTGACCGCCGTCGTCCTTGGCGCCGCCCTTGTCCGCGCCGCCGTCGTCGCTGACGGTCTGCCGGTTGGTCGACGGCTGCGCGTCGGACACCTGGTCGGACTGTGGCTTGTCGTCCCGAGCGGCGACGCCGCCGAGGGCCGCCAGGCCGACCACGCCGGTCAGCCCGGCCACGCCGGCGACCCAGAGCGCCCGCCTTCGCCGTGTTGGCGGAGCTGTCGAGGCCCCGCCGTCGGTACTCGTTACGTCGTTGGACATCAGAGCCTTCCGCCCTTTCCTGCTACCAGACGGGATCGCACCGCCCGAGGCGCCACGACCAGCTACAAATGGGTTGTAGCCTCTGATCCTCACCGTATGAGAACCATCTTCGCGATGCGGATGTATCCGAGATAACCACGCATTTGGCGCAGGCCGGGTGAGGGCGACCAACCAGTCCGGTACGGTCGAAAAGGTCCCGAGCAGCATGAACACCGAACGGTGTGGACCACGACAGAAACCCCTGGCCGCCAGCCCCCAAGAAGGGGCGGGCGGCCAGGGGTGGGTGGGCCAGGGAACGGGGCTTGATCCGTCAGCCCCGGCAGACAGTCGGCTCAGCCGGGCAGGCGGGGGCCGGCTTCGCGCTGCTCGGCCAGCCAGGTCTCCACCTCGTCGGAGGTACGGGGCAGCCCGGCCGACAGGTTGACCGCGCCGGTGGCGGTGACCAGTACGTCGTCCTCGATCCGAATGCCCATACCGCGCAGCTCGGCGGGGACCAGCTCGTCCTCCGGCTGGAAGTACAGACCGGGCTCGACGGTGAGCACGTAGCCCTCGCCCAGCGCGCCGTCGCGGTAGGTCTCCTTGCGGGCGTTGGAGCAGTCGTGCACGTCGATGCCGAGCATGTGGCCGAAGCCGTGCAGCGTCCACCGCCGGTACACGGTCGACTTTTCGTCCATCGCCTCGTCGACGCTCACCGGCAGCAGACCCAGATCGGACAGGCCCTCGGCGAGCACCCGCATGCAGGTCAGGTGGACGTCCTTGAACTTCACCCCGGGGCGGATGGCCTCGATGCCGGCCTGCTGTGAGGCGTACACGATGTCGTAGACCTGGCGCTGTAGCGCGGTGAACCGGCCGCTGACCGGCAGGACCCGTGTGACGTCGGCGGTGTAGAGGTTGCGGCCCTCGACACCCATGTCCATCAGCAGCAGGTCACCCGGTCGGGTGGCGCCGTGGTTGTGCACCCAGTGCAGGATCGTGGCGTGCTCGCCGGCGCCGACGATCGAGCTGTACCCGACGTCGTTGCCGTCGTGACGGGCCCGCAGCGCGAAGACGCCCTCCAGCAGCCGCTCGGAGACCGCCCGGTCGGCCGGGAGGATCCGGGCGACGTCCTCGAAGCCGCGTACTGTGGCGTCGATCGCGTCCTGGAGTTGGCCGATCTCCCACTCGTCCTTGACCAGCTTCATCTCCGAGATGGCGATGGCCAGCTCGCGGTCCCGGGCCGGCTGGCCCTCGGCGCGCGGGCCATCGTAGGCCCGCACGGCCGCGTCCACCTGGGCGTCGAAACCGCGCAACACCCGGGTACGCCCCGGAGCCAGGTCGGCGAGCGTCGCCTCCAGGCCGGTCAGGTCGGCGGTGGGCAGGCCCAGCTCGGTCGACTTCTCGCCGAGGGTGTGTCGCCGGCCCACCCACAGCTCGCCGTTGCGGCTGCGGAAGAACTCGTCGGTCTCCCGGGAGGACCGGGGCCGCATGTACAGCGTCGCGTCGTGCCCCGAGCCGTTCGGGCGCAGCACCAGAACGCTGTCGGCGTCGTGGTCGCCGGTCAGGTAGGCGAAGTCGCTGCCCGGCCGGAACGGGTAGTCGGTGTCGTTGGCCCGGACCTTCTCGGTGCCGGTGGGGATCACCAGCGTCTCGCCGGGGAAGGCCGCCGAGAGGGCCGCTCGCCGCTTGGCGTAGTTGGGCGTCTCCGGGCGGGGCGTCACGGGGAGCGCGGTGTCGCTCCAGCCCTGCCGCATGAAGGACAGGAACGCCTCCGGGAAGTCCGGATCGTGCGATTCCGTACCGTCCGTCGGCGTACCGTCGGTCTGTCCCTCGGTCATTGCGCCGCTCCCTCCGCTTCGTTGCTGGTCCCGACGGTACCGCGCGTCCGGTTGGCGCTAACGCCCCCTGTGAGTCGGGTGGATCGACGGACGGCTGCAAGGGCCGACAGCGCGCGTGGAAAGATGGCCACCATGTGCGGACTTCTGGCCTTCTTCAGCGCGAACGGCAACGCCGCAGCGCATCGCGACCACATCGCCGGAGCGTTGGAATGCCTGCACCACCGCGGCCCCGACGAGACAGGGGTCGAGGTGGTCGGCGACGCCTCCGGCCGGTACGCGGACGGCGTGTTCGCCCACAAGCGGCTGGCCATCATCGACGTCGCGTCGAGCCACGAGCCACTGCCCTACGCGAACGGCCGTTACCTGCTGACCTTCAACGGCGAGATCTACAACTACATCGAGCTGCGCGAGGAGTTGATCAGAAACTTCGGTGCCCAGTTCGCCACCGCCGGTGACGGCGAGGTGATCGTCGCGGGCTACCACTTCTGGGGTGAGCAGGTGCTCACCCGGCTTCGGGGCATGTTCGCCTTCGTCATCTGGGACCGGCAGGAACGCCGGGCGTTCGGTGCCCGCGACTACTTCGGCATCAAGCCGATGCACTACCTGGAGACCGCCGACGGCCTCTACCTGGCCTCGGAGAAGAAGGCGCTGCTGCCGTTCGCGCACAGCAACTACCAGGGCGACGCGGGCGTCGACACGGCGAACCTGAGCCACTACCTGACCCTGCAGTACGTTCCCGAGCCCGGCACCCTGCACAAGGGCATCAGCCGGATCGGCTCCGGGGAGTACCTGAACTGGACCCCGGGCGGGCGGATCGACGTACGACGGTGGTACCGGCCGGTGTTCCGGCCGGCGCCGGTCGACGACGAGCAGAAGCTCTACCACGAGATCCGCGAGACGCTGCGGGAGAGCGTGCGCATGCACATGCGCTCCGACGTGCCGGTCGGCTCGTTCCTGTCCAGCGGCATCGACTCCACAGCGGTGGTGGCGCTGGCGCGGGAGTTCAACCCGAACATCCTGACCTTCACCGTCGGCTACGACGTGCCGGGTTACTCGGAGATCGACGTCGCCCAGGATTCGGCCCGGCACCTCGACGTCACCACGATCCCCACCAAGATCGGTCCCCAGGACATGATCGACGCGCTGCCGAAGATCGTCTGGCACCTTGACGACCCGGTGGCCGACCCGGCGTTGGTGCCGCTCTACTTCGTGGCCAAGAAGGCCGCCGAGCACGTCACAGTGGTGCTCTCCGGTGAGGGCGCGGACGAGTTCTTCGGCGGGTACACGATCTACCGGGAGCCGCTGTCGCTGGGCACCGTCAACGGTCTGCCCGGCGGT
Source organism: Micromonospora sp. NPDC048843 (assembly GCF_040649965.1). NCBI lineage: Bacteria > Bacillati > Actinomycetota > Actinomycetes > Micromonosporales > Micromonosporaceae > Micromonospora > Micromonospora sp. NPDC048843. The sequence goes on along the minus strand of NZ_JBEZGJ010000152.1, from coordinate 917 downwards.
GTGCAGAAGGGGCTGCGCGCGGTCTCCAAGGCGATCCCGCAGGGGGTCAAGGGCAAGAGCTTCCTGGAGCGCGGCACCACCCCGATCGAGGAGCGTTACTACGGCAACGCCCGGATGTTCACCGAGGAGGAGAAGCAGCACCTGATGCGCCGCTACGACCCCTCGGTGCGCTACACGGACGTCACCGCCCCGATCTACGCCGAGTGCACGGAGCTCGACGACGTCACCAAGATGCAGTACGTCGACCTCTACACCTGGCTGCGCGGCGACATCCTGGTCAAGGCCGACCGGATCTCGATGTCGCACTCGCTGGAGGTGCGGGTGCCGTTCCTCGACCGTGAGGTCTTCGACGTCGCGGCGAAGATCCCGGTCGACCTGAAGCTGCCGCCGCGCTCCGACGCCACGAAGTACGCGATGCGTCAGGCGTTGCAGGGTGTCGTGCCACCGGCCATCGTCAACCGCAAGAAGTTGGGCTTCCCGACCCCCACCCGGGTCTGGCTGCGCGGCGAGATGTACGAGTGGGCCCGGCACGTGCTCAGCACCTCGGGCGCGGGTGACCTGCTGGACCTGTCGTACGCGCTGCGGCTGCTCGACGAGCACAAGCGGGAGGAGGCCGACCACTCCCGCAAGGTGTGGACGGTGCTGATCTTCTGCATCTGGCACGCGATCTTCGTGGCCAAGACCCTCGACCCGGGTATCCAGCGCAACCAGTCCGCCCTGCTCACGAAGCCGGTGGTCGGCTCCATGGTCCGCTGACCCCTGCCCCACGCTGTTGATCAAGAGTGGTCAGATGCTGACAGGGGCCGCGCTCGACGCCGGCCGAGGGGGTGCGCCCGGGTGACCGGGCGCGCAGACAGCGGGGCAATGTCCTGCGCCGTGACGGCCGTCGGTGCGCCGTGTGCGGTCGCAGCCCCGCC
>NZ_JBEZGJ010000151.1:0-17803 GCF_040649965.1 Micromonospora sp. NPDC048843 | reverse complement strand
GCTCGTGGCGCCGGGTCCATGTGTAACGACCGGCGGGCCGGGGTCATTCCGGGGTCGGCCCGTGTCGGCACCCTCATCGTGGCGGCGCCTGCGGTCGTTCGTGGTGACCGTAACGACCGGCGGGCCTAGGTCATTCCGGGGTCGGCCCGCCCGTGGGCACCCTCGTCGTGGCGGCGCCTGCGGTCGTTCGTGGTGACCGTAACGACCGAGCGCGGGTCGGCATTCCAACCTGCGCGACCAGCCTTCAGGGTCGGGCGGGCGGTCGGTGGTGCTGCGATCGTCAGGGTATGTAACGACCCCGGCCCCGCCATGATTCCGGCCCACGAGTGCACCCGACCACACCCCACAAACCCCCACCAACGGGCAAACCACCCACGCCAGCCGGGACCCTGGAGTCGAATCGCCCCTCACCCCGAATGATCCACTCGGGTTCACGGAAGTCGGGGCATCCCGGACTCCCGGACACCCCGACATCATGAAACCCGAGTCGACCATGACTGGGCTGACCGTGCAAAGGCCGCAAGGCAGACACCATGCCCTCGGAATGGCATGCGACCTCGAAAACACCGAGGATGCCCCTGGCGACCGGAAGGCATATTCTGGCCGTCCGCCCGAAAGGCATCTTCGGCCGCGCACCTTTGGCCGGGTACCGAGGCCACAGCTGGCGAGCGCACACCAAGGCCGAGACCGCACGCCGCGGCCACACCTAGCGAGCGCACACCAAGGCCGCACACCGCGGCGACACCCGACGGGCGCGCGCACCGCGGCCACATCCGACGGGCATGGCCGTACCGACGACTGCCCGATGAGACGGCGCTGACAGGCGCCATCCCTCTGAACAGGCTGACGCCCGTCGGAGTGTTCCGACGGGCGCCAGCTTGCGTGCTATCCGGGCGTAGCCCGGTGGTGTGGATTAGTGCGCCGCACCACCGAAGCGCTGGCGGCGACGCCAGGCCAGGGTCAGCAGCAGCATCACCGCTCCGGCGCCGACCAGGCCGCCGCCGAGCTTCATGGGCGTGCCGAGGCTGTCACCCGTGACGGGCAGCGGCTGCTTCTTGTGCAGCACCCGCAGCTCGGTGGTGGCGGTACGGCCGGACTCCCGGCCCGTGGCGGTGAAGGTCAGCAGACCCGTCACCGACGGCTTGTAGCTCTTGGTGAAGCGGCCCTGACCGTTTGTGTACGCCGTGAAGTGCAGGGGCGCGCTCGCCTGGTAGGCCACCGGAGCCATGGCCACGGTGCTGCCGTCGCTGCGGCGAGCCGGAGCCGCACCGCCGGCCGGAGCGGCCTGCGGAGTGACAGTCACGTTGATGTCGACGGTCTCGTTCGGGCCGAAGTTGGTGCCGGTCAGCACGACCGTCTCGCCGAGGTAGATCGTCGGCCGGTTGACGGTCAGCGACGCGGCGGTCGGCGGGTACGGCGGCGGTTGCGGCGGGTCGGTGGTCGCGGTGGGCTGCGGCTGCGGCTGTGCCGCCCCCGCTGCCGTCGGCACGGCCACCACGGCCAGGCCGACCGTGAGCGCCATGATGATGCGGGATAGCCGCATGATTTGGTTCCCTCCTACTGATCACAGCTTGGTGCGGAATGAACTTGGGTGGTCCAGGGGCTGGCGGTGGGGGTGAGCCACAGCTCGGCCTGCCCGACGCCGGTCTTGGCCGTCAGCACGGTGACCTCCAGCGCCCTCTCGGCGCCGGGGCCGACGTCGACGCTGGCCGTGGCCACCTGACGGCGGCGTTCGGTGCCGCTGCCAAGCGCCGTCTCGGCCCCGTCCAGCCGGGCCTCCAGCACCGCTCCACCAGCCGGGCTGAAGATCGACACCAACGTTCGGGCGGTGTACGGATCGCCAGCCAGGCCGAGGCCGAGCACGGATTTGCTAAGTCCGGACTTCGGCGCCGTTGAGCGCAGGGTCACCCGTAGCCGGAGCTCACGGCGGCCGTCCGACCGGCATTCGCCGACCGTCAGGTTCGCCGTCGGCCGCAGGTAGTAGCCGAGCTTCGCGCCGCTGCCGTCGTTGAGGAACACGCCGACGGTCGGCACGGTGTCCTGTTCCGGAAGCGTCCCGGCCATCCGGCTCTCGCCGAATGTCCGCTGTTCCTCAGGTCGGGCACTCCAGAACAATATCCGGCGTTCGGTGATAGCACGGTCAAATGCGGACAACAACACCCGCGGGTTGACATTCTTCTTGAAGAAGGCGTCGAACACCGCCGATGCCGACGCCGCGAAGAACTCGTCCTGCTGTTTGACGTCGAGGCTCTGGTAGCTGTCGTTGAGCAGGGTCTGCACCACCTTCTCGCTGGCGAGCGGGACACCGCCGGGCACCAGCACCGGACCTGTCGCCTTGAGCAGGTAGGACAGCACCACCGGGTCGACGGCGAGCACGCCGTCGACAGTGGTGCCGGTCTTGCGCCGGAACATCTCGCGGTACAGCGTCGCGGCGGTCGGGAAGTGCGGGGACAGGTTGACGTCGGCGGGGTAGATGCCGGGCAGGTCCGTCCAGAGGGCCCGGGTCTCGGCGGGCACCTTCAGCGCCGGGGTGAACTGACCGAGCGAGGACGTGCTGCCCTGCTTGCCCATCTTGACCTTGCCGTTCTCCGCCTCGATCATCGCGTACGCGCCGAACATGCCGCCCGTGGCGCGCAGCTCGGCGAGGTTCTGCGAGACGAGCAGGTAGCGGCGGGGACCGTTCGCTCCCAGCAGCGACGGGAGGAGGCGGGCGCCCTGGTCGGCAGCCGTGGTGAGGCTGGCCAGCCGGTCGATCTCGTCGCGCAGGTCGCTCAGCGCCTGCCGGATCTGGCTGACCAGGCTGTCGGCCGGCACCGCAGCCAGGTTCTGGCGGGTACGTTGCACCGACTCGTGCACCCCGGTCAGCTCCGTGGAGACGGCGGCGAGCCGGGCGAGGTCCACCCCGCCGCCGGTCGGCACCAGGCTGGCCAGGTCCGTCCGGAGCAGGGTCGGGAACGCGTGCCGGGCCAGTTCGTCGATGGCGACGGCGATCTGCGCGACGGCGTCGAGGTCGTCGCCGGCGATCGGCGTACGCCGTCCGAGCTGCCAACTCGGGTCGGCCGTTGCCGAGCGGGCCGCGCCGGCCTGCTCCTGAAGGGCGGCGAGCGTCCGCAGGGCACGATCGGTGTCTCCACCGACGATCTGGGCGCTCAACTCTCGGGCCAGGCCAGCGGCGTTGAGCAGGTGGGTGCGCGCCTGCCAGCCGCGGAAGCCGATCCACCCCGCGGTCGCCAGTAGCAGCGAGCCGACCACCAGGGCGCCAAGGAGCGCCCGCCGCAGTCGGGCTCGCCGACGACGCCGGGACCGGCTCCGCCGCCGGATCGGACGTTCGCTCACCGTCACACCTAACTCCCATTCGCGGAACCGGACAGAAGGTCGATTCCCTGACGTTCTTAGCACGTCTCAGGGAAGTTCATACCGTTATTGCGTTTGTCGTCCTTTAAGCGAGTTTCCTTCGCAGTTACGTGGCGGGCTCTGCGACCCGTCCGGCCGCCTCGTGCAACAGCCGTTCGATCTGGTCCACGCCGGCGGGCAGCGACATCTCGCGCAGGTACGCGGCCCGCCCCCGGCGACCCATCTCCGTACGGGTGGGCGGCGGAATGGTGGCGGCCAACCAGAACCTGTCGGCCAGCGCCGCCCAGTCCTCGGGCGGGCAGGACAAACCAGCCCGAACCCGTTCGACCAACTCGGCCGTGTCCCCGCCGGCGGAGGCGATCACCGGCGCGGCGCAGGAGAGCGCGGCCTGGAGTTTGCCGGGCACAGTGCCGCGCAGCTCCGGAAGATCGCGCGACATGACCAGCTGGTAGTCGGCGGCGGCGTACAGCTCGGGCATGTCGACCGGCGACCGCCGCTCCAGGAAACGGACGTTCTCCGCGCCCAGCTCGGCGGCGAGCCCCCGCACCCGCCGCTCCGCCGCGCCCGAACCGACCAGGACCAGATCCATCGTCCGGTCCAGTGCCGCGGCCGCACGGACCGCGGTCTCCAGCCCCTGCCGCGCCCCAATGGTGCCGGCGTGCATCACCACGCACCGACCGTCGCGACGAACCAGCTGGCGGGCCGCCGCGCCGGGTGTCGCCGGGTAGAAGATCCGCTCGTCGGTCCAGTTCAGCACGAGCCGGACCCGGCCCGGATCGGCGCCGGCGGCGACCACCAGGTCCCGCATCGACGGCGCCGCGACAGCGATTCGCGCCGCGGTCCGGTAGAGCCGGGTCATGGTGCTGCCCATCCGCGCCGCCCAGCGCCCCTCGCCCCCCTCGTCCGCGCCATCGCGGGTCCAGACGTCCTGCACGTGCAGCACCGCTGGCACCCGCCCGAGCAACCGGAGCACCCCGGCGGCGGCGAACGTCGTCGCCGGCAGTTGAAAGACGTAGAGCGCGTCCACGTCACCCAGGAACCGGCGTGCGACCAGCCCCGCACTGCCGGCGAAGGAGAGGTAACTGGCCATCCGGCCACCGACTGACGCGGCACCCCCGGGGTACCGGGGCACCCGTCGGACACTCAGCCGTTGGCTGTGCGTCTCGTGGTGCCACCGCTGTCGCCAGCCGGGATAGACATGGCCACCGGGGTAGTCCGGAAAGCCGGTGAGGACCCGTACCTCGTGTCCACGCGCGGCCAACTCCTCGGCGAGACTCCCCGGGATGAATGCCGGCTCGGGCGGAAAGTGGTACGACAGGATGCCGATCTTCACCGGTGCGCCCCCGTCCCACAGGGATCGCCGGCGACCGGCGCGGCACCACGACCGGCCGGCGTCTGGCGCGCGTACGATTCCGACAACCCCTCCCCGCACGGCCACCGGCGTCGACGCACCGCCCCCGCGGTGCGGGCATCTGTGTCCGTACCGATGAGAGGGGCACCGATGGCTGATCGCGTGTTGTTCGTCTGCCACGCCAACCTGTGCCGGTCACCGATGGCCGAGTACCTGGCCCGCCGGCTGCTGGCCGACCGACCCGTCGAGGTGGCCAGCGCCGGCACCGACGCGATCGACGGGTTGGGTATGCACCCGTACGCCCTGGAGGTCGCGACCGAGAGCGGCGCGGACCCGGCGGCCTTCCGGACCCGGGGATTGCGCCCCGAGTACCTGGTCGACGCGACGCTCGTGCTGACAGCGACCCGACGCCAACGCTCGGTCTGCACCGCGTTGGCGCCGGGAGCGCTGCACCGGACGTTCACGCTGCGCCAGTTCGGCCGGCTGGCCGCGGCGGCCGACCCGCCCGTCGACTCGGCCGACGACCCGCTGCGGGCGGCGATCGTCGCCGCCGCCCAGGCCCGGGGACGGCTGCAACCCGCCGCCCCGGACGAGGACGACCTTCGGGACCCCATCGGCGGTACCGCGGCCGACTTCCGACGCTGCGCCGAGGAGATCGAACGGTCGCTGCGACCCCTCGCCGCGCTCATCGGGGCAGCCGGGTGAGTTCCTGGGTGTGGTCGGGGACTCCGTTGACCCCGTCGGCGGTCGCGCTGTGCCGGCCGGACGCGGCCCGGTCGGCCGGCACCGACGTCTCGGTCGGCGACGCCACCACCCGGTAGGCCTCGTACTGGTACGCCTCAGCCTTGGCCACCTTGGCCATGTTGAGCACACAGCCGAGCAGCCGGACCGAGACCGAGTGCAGTGACCGGGCCGCCGCGGCGACCTGGGTCCGCGAGGTACGGCCCTGCTGGGTCACCAGCAGCGCGCCGTCGGCCTGCACGGCCACCACCACGCCGTCGGTCACCGCGAGCAGCGGCGCGGTGTCGATGATCACGATGTCCGCCGACTCGCGCAGCGCCAGCAGCAGGTCCGACATGGCCTTGGAGCCGAGCAGCTCGCTCGGGTTCGGCGGGGCCGAGCCGCTGGGCAGCACCAGCAGCGACTTGTCGCCCCAGCGCTGTACGACGTCGCCGACCTTCACGTCGCCGACCAGCACGTCGGTGAGGCCGACGCCGGCGTCCAGGCCCAGGTAGTCGTCGACCTTCGGGCGGCGCAGATCGGCGTCGACAAGCAGCACCCGCCAGCCCGCCTCCGCCAACGCGATGGCCAGGTTGCAGGAGAGCGTGGTCTTACCCTCGCCCTGAAGGGCGCTGGTCACCGCGATGACCCGGGCCGGCTCGTGGACGTCCACGAAGCGCAGGTTGGTCCGCAGCTTGCGGACCGCCTCGGCGCGCGCCGAGGTCGCGGCGTCGCCCACGATGAGCGGAGCGCTGCGGGCGTTGGCCTCGAACGGAATCTCACCGAGCAGCGGGCTGCCGGTGGCGCGTTGCAGGCCGGCGGCGTCGCGCAGTCGGACGTCGGCGACGCCGCGCAGGATCGCCAGACCGATGCCGAGGAGCAGGCCGACCAGGCCGCCGAGGGTGAGGTTGCGGACCGGCTGCGGCGAGACGGGGTTGGCGCTGACCCGCGGGCCACTGACCACCTCGATCTTGATGGGCGCCTTGCCCTCCGGCGTCGTCTCCACCTTCTGTACGAGTTCGACGAACTTGTTGGCGAGGCTCTCCGTCACGCGCAACGCGCGGGTCTGGTCGGTGTCGGTGACCGATGCCCGCAGCAGGACGGTGCCGGTCTCGGTGGAGGTGCTCACCCGGCGCTGCACCTCGTCGGCGGTGAGGCCAACCGGAGTTTCGGCCACCACGCTCTGCGCCAGCCGGTCGCTGCTGAGCAGGTCGGCGTACGACTTGACACGCTGCTGGAGGAAGAGCCCGCCCTGGTAGGCGTCGGTGACGCCGGTGTTGGGGGTGGTGACGAAGAAGGTCACCGAGGCGACGTACCGAGGTTGGGCCCGTACGGTCAGGAACGCCGAGACGCCGAGAGCCACCATGACCGTGACCAGCGCGACCCACCAGTGCCGACGCACGTGGCGCAATTGGCGGAGCAGGTCCATCAGGAGCGCCCCCGTGCCGGTCCGGTTACGGCAAAGAACTTCACGAAAACCCCCAAGGTCGTCTCTAAACTCGTGAAACCATTAAAGCCGTTCATACGGCTTATGTCCGGAGTTACCTATATTCCGGCGGCGAGATGTGCGCCCGCATGACCAACCCGACAAACGTCCATTCGGCAGCGGCGACAGCGGGGAAAAGTCGAAGACCGATCGGACAGCGTCCGATCGGCCCAGCGGTCGCCGCCGACCGCGCCGCCGGATAGGGTCGACAGCGGTGTGCCGGGAAGTCTGGTCGGCGAGTGGATTCCTGCCGTCCCGACTCCTGTAGGTGAGCCCGAAGTTGACCACCCCCACCCCGCCGTCCGGCGCACGTCCGCCGAAGACCCGGCTGTTCTCCCGATCGTCCTGGCCACAGGCCCGGCACCTGGCCGACGTGCTGCGCACCGAGACCGTCGGTGGCGCGCTGCTGCTGTCAGGTGCCGTGATCGCGCTGGTCTGGGCAAACTCCCCGTGGTCCGACTCGTACGCCCGCCTCGGTGATGTGGTGCCCTGGCCCGGCGCGCCCTGGCACCTCGACCTGAATCTGGCCACCTGGGCGGCGGACGGCCTGCTGGCCATCTTCTTCTTCGTTGTGGGCCTGGAGCTCAAACGGGAGTTCGTCGCCGGTGACCTCCGCGATCCGCGCCGAGCCGCGCTGCCGATAGCTGCCGCGCTCGGCGGGATGCTGCTGCCGGCGCTGATCTACGTGGCGGTGGTGCTGAGCGGGGGCGGGGAGGGCCTGCGCGGGTGGGCCATTCCGACCGCCACCGACATCGCATTCGCGCTCGCCGTGCTCGCTGTGGTCAGCTCACATCTGCCCCAGGGCCTCCGCGCATTCCTGCTCACCCTCGCGGTGGTCGACGACCTGTTCGCGATCACCATCATCGCGATCTTCTACACCGCCGATTTCCACCCCGTGCCGCTACTCGCCGCGTTCGCGCCGATCGCGCTCTTCGCGGTGCTGGTGCAGCGGGGACGCACCTGGTGGTGGGCGCTGATCCCGCTCGCGATCGCCGCCTGGACACTGATGCACGCCTCGGGCGTGCACGCCACTGTCGCCGGTGTCCTGCTCGGCTTCACGGTCCCGGTGCTCGCCCGTCGGCCGGCTGGCCAGCCGGCCACCGCGAGCGCGGAGGCGGGCGAGGATGGGCTCGCCGCCCGGCTGGAACACCGCTGGCGGCCGGTGTCGGCCGGCTTCGCGGTGCCGATCTTCGCCCTCTTCGCCGCCGGGGTCACCCTGCGCGGCACCGACCTGGGCGCCCTGCTGAGCGACCCGATCGTGATCGCCATCGTCGCCGCCCTGGTGTTCGGCAAGAGCATCGGCATCTTCGGCTCGACGTACCTGCTGGCCCGGTTCACCCGCGCCGAACTGGACGAGGACATCACCTGGGCCGACCTGCTCGGGATCGCCCTGCTGGCCGGCGTCGGCTTCACCGTCTCGCTGCTCATCGGCGACCTGGCGTTCGGGGCGGGCAGCACAACCGACGACCGGGTCAAGGCGGCCGTGCTGCTCGGCTCGGTGATCTCCGCCGGGTTGGCCGCCGCGGTGCTCAGCCGCCGCAACGCGGCGTACCGGAGGGTGGCGGAGAAGGAGCGGCTGGACGCTGACGGGGATGGCGTACCCGACGTCTACCAGCACCCCGACGCACGCTGAACGCGCCGACGCGCCGGGGTTGACGCGAAGCGTCGAGGGGTGGCGCGGCGCGGCGAGCGCGGGTTCGCCGTCGTGCCGCGCCACCGCACCACTGGCGCGGGTTTGCGCTCAGTGGCGACGGTCGGCGGGCGGCAGGTCCTCGGTCTCCTCGACCAGCGCCTCGGCCGTCGGCGCGGTGAGGTCGTCGCCCGGCACCGCCACCGCCTCGACGCGATCCTGCTCGTCGGGCTTCCCGCCAGGCGGCGGCTCCGGGGCGGTGGCACCGCCGGCGTAGCCGTACTCGTTCGGTTCGTCGTGCCGGCTCATGTGGTCATCCTCCCGCTTTTCCCGTTTCACCTGTCGAGGCCAACGGTAGGTGGTGATCGTCCTCGGCGCAGCGTGCCGGGGATTGTCGGCCGGACCATGGGGGTGGGTGGCTGAGCGCCGCCCCGAGCAGCTGACGCAGGGCGATGATCGCCACCGCGCCGGCCAGGCCGTTCCAACCCGGTTCGCCGGCGAGCCGGAGCAGGCCGGCCGCGGTGAGGAGGTCCAGCAGGACCCGAACGCCGCTGCGCAGCGCCCCGGTGGTGAGCGTGGTGAGCACCCCGGCGACCAGCGCCAGGGCGGTAACCGCCGTGACCAGGGTGCCCATCACTGTCGACGCTCCCCCTCGGCCACCTGACGCTGCTCCTGACGGATCTCGCGGCCCAGGAAGTAGTTCAGCGCCGTTCGGATCGTCGCGATGGCGGCCAGTTGGCCGATCTGCGTGAAGGACGGGGACACCGCCGTGCGCAGCACGTCGGCCGCCAGTTGAAATTCCAGGCCGAGGGTCAGAAAGCGGCCGAGCGAGAGCCGGATCGGCGTGAAGCGGGCGGCGCTGCGGTGTCGTAGCCCTTCGACCACGAACCGCACCGCCGCCCACACCGCGCCAACGAAGATCACCAGCGCGCCGGCCACCTCGACCACGGCAACCAGCACCTGGTCGCCCTGGCGCAACAACTCGGCCGGCTCCACCCCGGGCCGTTACCCGCCCTCCGGGCAGCTAGTCGGCGCTCAGGTCAGCTCGTTCACCGCTTCCAGGATCAGCCAGAGACCGGAGATGGCGAAGAGGATCGCCGCACCGTACTTGATGGTCTTCTCCGGCAGCCGCCGGCCGAGCATCCGGCCGACCAGGATGGCCAACGCGTCCGCGGCGACCATGCCGATGGTGGAGCCGAGCCAGGTGCCGAACCAGCCGTACTTGGTGGCGAGCGTGATCGTGGCGAGCATCGTCTTGTCGCCCAGCTCGGCGAGGAAGAACGCCACCGACACCGCAACGATCGCGGTCTTGCTGGTCTTCTCCGCCTTGCGCTTCTCCTCCTCGGTGAGCTTGTCACCGCGCAACGTCCACGCACCGAACCCGAGGAACGCCACGCCGGCAACCAGGGAGATCCACTCGGTCGGCAGCACCGCCCCGAGACCCACGCCGATGGCGACCGACGCCAGGTGCACCACAGCTGTGGCGACCGTGATGCCGATCAGCACCGGAATCGGTTTGAACCGCGTGGCGAAGGTCAGCGCCATCAGCTGGGACTTGTCCCCCAGCTCGGCGACGAAGATGACGCCGAAGCTGATGACCAGCGCGGCGAAAAATCCCTCCATGACGTCCTTCCCGTTCACGCCGGGAGGAGGTACAGGGGCGCCCTCGACCCGGCTGCAACAGCCTGAGTCGAAGGTCTCGCCCGCCCCGAGAGAACCGGGGCCGCGTGGCCGGATGCGGAACGCACCAGTATGTCGACCACGACATTGGGGGCTACTCCCCTTCGCGTGGTCAGCCTATCGGATCACCGTCCGGCCCGGCCGAGCCGGGTGAACAGGCTCACCGCGCCCGCGCCAGCGTGACACCGAAGAGCGCGTCCGGGTCGGTCCAGAACTCCGCCGTGGCGAAGCCTGCCGTGGCCAGCTCCGCGGCGATCCCCTGCCGGTGGAACTTCGCCGAGACCTCGGTGCGCAGCTCCTCCCCCGCCGCGAAATCGACTGTCAGCCCCAGCACCCGCACACTCATCGGCCGGGTCGCCCGCAACCGCATCTCGATCCACTCGTTGTCGGGATCCCACACCGCGACGTGCTCGAACGCGGCCGGGTCGAAATCGGCGCCCAACTCCCGATTGATCACGTGCAGCACGTTCCGGTTGAACTCGGCGGTGACCCCGGCGGCGTCGTCGTAGGCCGGCACGATCACCGACGGGTCCTTCACCAGGTCCGTGCCGAGCAACAACCAGTCGCCGACCTCCAGCGCGGCGCGCATCGCCGTCAGGAACTCGGCCCGCTCGGCGGGCAACAGGTTGCCGATGGTGCCGCCGAGGAACACCACCAACCGCCGACCGCCGGTGGGCAGCCGGTCCAGTTGCCGGGTGAAGTCCCCCACGATGCCCCGCACCCGCAGGCGGGGATAGTCGGCCGCGATCTGGGCGGTGGACCCGCGCAGCGCGCTGACCGACACGTCGAGAGGGACGAACGTGCCCAGCCCACCGCGGCGGGTGAAGGCGTCCAGCAGCAGCCGGGTCTTCTCCGACGAGCCGGAGCCCAACTCGATGAGCGTCTTGGCCCCGGTCAGCGTCGCGATGTCGGGAGCGTGCGCGGCCAGCACGGCCCGCTCGGCCCGGGTCGGGTAGTACTCGGGCAGTCGGGTGATCTCCTCGAAGAGTTCGCTGCCCCGGGCGTCGTAGAACCACTTCGGCGGCAGCGATTTCGGCTCGGCGCTCAGCCCGGCCCGGACGTCGTCGCGCAGGCCGCGCTCCAGGTCACCCTCTTCGAGGTAGATCTCCAGGGGTTCCGCGGTCATCGGTTCGCTCCTCTGTTCGATCAACCGTTGCGTGCCTGCCCGGCGCGGCTCACCGGGGTCGGCAGTGGATGTACCCGCACCTCACCCGCGGTGGCGACGACGAGGTGCCCCTCCGGCACCGGCCGCCACCGGGGATCGTCGTCGTGTGGCTCGGAGGCGAGCAGCACCGAACGCGGCGTCTCGCGGACCGACAACGCGTGCCCGGCCACGCTGGCCACCACCTGGTGCCCGTCGGTGAGCAGCAGGTTGAGCCGCGACCCGGGGGCGGCGGCGGCGACGTCGGTCACCGTCCGCCCGACCGCGTCGACCGGGTCGGCACCAGCGCGCAACCGATGCCGCACCAGCGCCCAGAGCAGCGCCGAGTCGGTGGTGGCGTCCAGGGTGAGCAGGTCACGCACCGGCAGACCGGCGGCGAGCGGCACCACGGCGTCGGGCCAGCCGCGGACCACACCGTTGTGGCTGAACAGCCAGCGCCCCTCGGCGAAGGGCGCCGCCGCGCCGTCGAGCACCGCCATCCCGACGGTGGCCGAGCGCACCGCCGCCACCACCGCCGCGCTGCGGGTCACCGCCGCCAGTTGGGCGATCGTCGGGTCGCTCCAGATCGGCTGCGCCCGCCGGTACCGCACCGGCTCACCCTCACCCGGGTACCAGCCGACACCGAACCCGTCGGCGTTGATCGTGCCGCCGCCGCGCATGTCGCGGGGCGCCCAGGACTGGCGTACCAGCGAGTGCGGAGGGTCGAACAACAGCTCGGCAAGGGTGACCGGCGGCCCCAGGTAGGCCAGGTGGCGACACATCAACGCCCCCGGCCCGCCGCCGGGCCGCCGGTCGTGCGGCGACTCACCGGTACGACTCGTCCGGTCGCGCGTCCCGGGCGCAGCGAAAACCGCTGAAGATCTGCCGGCGAATCGGATAGTCCCAGTTACGGAAGGTGCCCCGGCAGGCGGAGCGGTCGGTGCCGAACGAGCCACCGCGCAACACCCGGTGGTCGCCGCCGAAGAAGACCTCCGAGTATTCGCGATAGGGGAACGCGGCGAACCCCGGATGCCCGTCGAACGCGGTCGAGGTCCACTCCCAGACGTCGCCGATGAGCTGGTGCACCCCCGACGGCGAGGCGCCGGCCGGGTACGCGCCCACCGGCGCCGGACGCAGATGGCGCTGGTCGAGGTTGGCGTGCGCCTCGGTCGGGTCGTCGTCCCCCCAGGGGTAACGGCGCGACCGCCCGGTCGTCGGATCCCACCGGGCCGCCTTCTCCCACTCCGCCTCGGTCGGCAGCCGCTTGCCGGCCCACGCCGCGTACGCCTGCGCCTCGTACCAGCACACATGCACCACAGGCTCGTCGGCGCGGACCCGCGCCCACTGACCGAAGCGCCGATACGACCAGTCGTCGCCGTCGGAACGCCAGTGCATCGGGGCGCTGAGCTGCTCCCGAACCCGATGCTCCCAGCCCGCCGTGCTCCACCAGCGCTGGTCGGTGTAGCCGCCGTCGGCGATGAAGGCCGCGTACTGGCCGTTGGTCACCGGGGCGGCGTCGATGACGTACGCCGGGAGGTCGACCCGGTGCGCCGGGCGTTCGTTGTCCAACGCCCACGGATCGGTGTCGGTGCCCATTGTGAACTCACCGGCCGGCACCAGCACCTCCGCGCCGACCCGGACCGACGGCTCGGGCGGCGCCGGGGCGTGCAGCACCGCCGGCCCCGAGCGCAACTGGTGGGTGGCGAGCATGGTCTCGTCGTGCTGCTGCTCGTGCTGCACGATCATGCCGAAGGCGAACCCGTCGGCGACCAGCGGCCGCTCGGTGAAGGTCACCGCGCCGAGCAGGTCGTGCACCTTGTCCCGGACGGTGGCCAGGTAGGCGCGCGCCTCCGCGGCCGGCAACAGGGGAAGCGCGGGGCGGTCCCGGCGCGGCTGCTTGAACGCGTCGTACAACTCGTCGATGTCACACCGGACCGGCTCCCGACCCCCGACGTCCCGGACCAACCAGAGCTCCTCCTGGTTACCGACATGGGCGAGGTCCCAGACCAACGGCGACATCAGCGGTGAGTGCTGGCGCGTCAGGTCGGCGTCGTCGACCACCTCGGTCAGCAACGCGGTGCGGGCACGGGCCCGCGCCAACTCCACAGCGATGTGGTCGCGCAACTGCTCGCCGTCGACCCGGCCCGCCCGCGACGCTCGCAGAACCGGCTCACTCCTCGCGCTCACCGGGCCGTCCTCCGTTCGCGACTGCGAGGCTCGCAACCCCGGCTCACTCCTCGCGCTCACTGGGCCGTCCTCCGTTCGCGACTGCGAGGCTCGCAACCCCGGCTCACTCCTCGCGCTCACTGGTCTCTCCTCTCTGCGGCGGCCAGCCGCCGGCGTACCCCTCGCCGGATCTCGTCGTCGGTGCTGGCCGACAGCTCCAGTCGGGGCATGGTGCTCAGGGCCAGGTCGAGCAGGGCCGCCGCGGCGGCGGCCAACGCCGGGTCGCCCAGGCCGTGCCGAGCGGCGGCCGACCAGCGGTGCGCCACCGGCGCTGCGATCGTGTACGCCTCGCGCACGGTGCCCGGGTCATCGAACAGGGCGGTCAGCACCGCCAGTGGCAGCCGCCAGCCGCGACCGGGTTGGGCGTCCAGGTAGCGCAGCTCCAGGTAGCCGCGCGGCCGCACCGGCGGAAAGAGGGTGCTGACGTGGTAGTCGAGGTCGTCGGTGGTGGGCGGTTGTGGCAGCGCGCCGTCGAGCCAGTCGGCGAAGGTCACCCCGGGCGGCGCGGCCCAGTCGGCGCTGTGCCGGCGCAGACAGAGCAGCGGCGCGGCGAGCACGTAGCTGATCCAGGCGTCGGTCGGATCGTCCTCCGCCCCTGAGGGCGACCAGACCGGGCGGGTCCGAGCCGGGTCGATGGCCAGCCAGGCGGCCATCCGGGCGGAGGCCCAACCGGTGCGCCGCCCGGCGTGTCGAGCGGCGGAGGCGAACGCCGCGAGCAGCGGGGGCCCGACCGCGTGGGCCGCGGCCCAGCGGCCAGCGACCTGGTCCGGCTCACCGGCGTCGAGGCAGATCTGCAGGCCGGCGGTGCTGTACATCATCGTGCGGCCGGCCGGCCCGTGGCGGTCGAAGGCTCCGCGCATCGCGCGGTAACGGGGGGTTTCCACCACCGGGCGGGGCCGTCGGTGGGGGTCGATGCCGCTGCTGCCGAGGATCAGCCCGGCGGCGGCCAGCAGGTCGGTGACCTGGGCGATGTCGGCCTCGGTGGCGCGGATCAACGCGGCGACCGAGGGGCGGGGCGGGGTGGAGATCTCCACCTGGCCACCCGGCTCCAGGGTGACCATGCCGCCGTGTCGCAGCGGCTCGGCTGGGCTGGTGGCATCCAGCGTGGCGGGGCTATGCCGCCCCAGCGCCGCCCGCAGCCGCGTCGCGTCGACGGGGCGGGCGGGATCGGCGGCGTCGTGCACGGTCCATTCCAGTTCGACGCCGGTATGGGTGGGTGGGCCGGTCTTGAAGCAGATCCGGGCGAGGTGTCGGACTGCGGCTGCGGACTCGTGCAGGATGGCGCTGCGGTCCAGGTCGGATGACGTCACCAAGGGTCTGGCCCCCTCTCCGTGTGCCGGGTCCGGCACACTGTGCCACCGTAAACCCACCCACCGACACCGTCGGGGGCGTGCACGGTGCCACCAACCTCTGTCTAACAGACGAATTTCCGAAGCAGGGCGGAACCAAACCGCTCCACCACCGCCGGTCAGCCGTCGGCGGGGTGGCCCGGTCGCGGCGGTGACGGCGGGGCCTTCCCCGATGGGGACGGCTTGCCCTTCGCCGACTCGGAGGGCGTGGCCTTCGCCGGCTCGGACGGCTTCGTCTCGGGTACCAGCCGCTGGCAGTACGCCTCGACCTCGGCGGGGCCGCCAGCGGCGGTCACCAGCTTCTGGAAGGCCGGCGTGCGTAGTGCCTTCTCCCGCTGCTCGGGCTTCTTCGCCCGCCACGCGCGGCACAGTCCGTGCACCTGGCCGACGGTAGTGGGACTGGCCGGCGGCGTGGCGGTGACGGACGGCGGCGCACCCGGCGGCGACGGGACGCCGGGGCCCACCGACCGACCGGGCTCGGCCGACCGGGATGCGCCCTGGTGCGGCGAGGGTGACGGGCGCGACGGTGCCGGTGCGACCGGGTCCGGCCCTCGGTCTCGGGTGACCGCGGCGAAGGCGGCTCCCGCGGTGGCGGTAGCCGCCACCGCGCCGATCCAGGCCACCGCGCCGGTGGTCATCCGGCGACGGCGTGGCCGCTGCGGCACGGCCGGCGCCGGGTTGGCCCGGGCGGCCCGGAACGCGGCCACCGCGGCGTCCTCCCCGGCCAACTCGCCCGGGCGGACGGGACCGGCCGCCGCGGCGAGCAACGCGGCCACCGGCTCGACCGGGGGCACGTTCCGGGCGCTCAGGTGCGCCTCAGGTGAGTACGCGCCCACGTCTGTGGGCGTGGCGGAGGGGTCCTGCCCCAGCGTGGCGTCCACCCGGGCAGGGACCGCGTCGAGCAGCCGCTCGGTGTCGGCGTGCTCGGCCCGCCGGAACGGGTTCATCGGGAGTCCCCTCACGTCAGCCGTCCGCCGGTTCGACGTGCGATGCCCGAAGGGCGGGGCCGCTCCCCGCGCGCGGCGGTGGCACCCCCTCGACCCCGACCGACGACTCGGCCGGGCTCTGCCGCTCCAGCAGGACCGCGAGCCGGCGTAGGCCACGGTGAGCGGCGGTCCGCACGGCACCGGCCCGGCGGCCCAACACCCGGCCGGCGGATCCGGCGTCCAGCCCGATCACGGCCCGCAGCAGGACGGCTTCGGCCTCTCGGGGCGGGAGGGTGGCGATCAGCGCGAGGGCGGTCTCGGTGCCGAGCGTCTCGCTGGCTCGCTCGGCGGTGTCCGCGTCGCTGGCCAGCTCGACGAGCGCCTGCACCGGGACCGGGAGCGAAGGCCGGCGGCGCATCCGGCGCAGGTGGTCCATCGCGCGGTTACGGGCGATGGTGACCGCCCAGGCCCGGAACTCGCCCCCGGTGAAGCCGGGCAGGTCACGGGAGATCTGGAGCCAGGTCTCGGAGGCGACGTCCTCGGCGTCGGCCCCGACGAGCGCGGTCAGGTACCGCAGCAGCCCGGGCTGGAGGCTGCGGTAGAGAGAGCGGAACGCCTCCTCGTCCCCAGCCTGCGCGGCGGTCACCACCTCCGACAGGTCGGCGGTCATGAGCGGCCCACGCATCGTTCGGGGCGTGTCGGCCCGACCAACCGGGCTGGCGCACAGCACGCGGCACGAGTCGTCCGCCCGATCAGCACCAGCACCGCACCGCCCTCCACCGCTCTGATCGTGCCCGCGACAACGATTGTCGGGGCGGCGTGTCCGGGGCCAACGCCAGGGTGGTCGATCGGCGCGCAGCGCGCCGAGGTAGCCGGGAGGGCCCGAGCCGGGCTAACGCTAAGAGGGGGCTCACGAAGCGACAAGTCGGCGTCGTGTCACGGAAGAGTGACAATTATCAACCCGGCGCGACGGCGCGTCGTCGTAACGGCCGGTACGCAACAGACGCCAACCAGGCCTGGAGGCGGTTTCTTGCCACCGTCGACGGCCCGAGCGACGGAAATAGTCGCTTTTTGTGACACCGCACATCCACAGCGTCACGAAGGGCGAGCGTCCACACAGGTCAGGCCGGATCAGCCAGTCTGAACCAGCCGCCCGGCGGCCCTGCCGCGGCGCGCCGCCCCGCGCCACTCTAGGTACGGTAATGCGGTGTTGTCATCGGAGGTCGTGCTCAGCGGTCGCTACCGCTTGGACGAACGTGTCGCCACGGGCGGCATGGGCGACGTTTGGCGTGCCTCCGACCTGATCCTCGGCCGACAGGTCGCGGTCAAGGTTCTCCTGCCGGCGCTGGTCTCCGATCCCGATTTCATCGCCCGGTTCCGCGCCGAGGCGCGGATCATGGCGGCGCTGCGGCACCCCGGCATCGTGCAGGTCTTCGACTGCGGTGCGGACGACCTCCCCGACGGCGGGCGGGCGGACTACCTCGTCATGGAGTTCGTCGCCGGCGAGCCGTTGTCCAAGCGGATCGAGGCGGCCGGGCGGCTCGACGTGGCCGAGACGATGTCGATCGTGGCCCAGGCGGCGGCGGCGCTCAACGCGGCGCATCGCGGCGGCATCGTGCACCGCGACGTCAAGCCCAGCAACCTGCTGGTGCAGGAGGACGGCACCGTCGTCCTGGTGGACTTCGGCGTGGCCCGCTCCACCGACATCACCAGCATCACCAGCACCAACGCGGTGCCGGGCACCGCTCTCTACATGGCTCCCGAGCAGGCCGCCGGTCGGCCGGTCAGCGGTGCCACCGACATCTACGCCCTGGGCGCGGTCACCTACTGCTGTCTGACCGGCAGCGGGTACTGCGGCTGACCGCGCGAATCGCTGGCAACGCGGTACCCCGATCTTCGTACTTCAGCTACCGATACCCCGACCCGAGCGATCCAGTGAT
>NZ_JBEZGJ010000150.1:0-17856 GCF_040649965.1 Micromonospora sp. NPDC048843 | reverse complement strand
GGGAGCCCGTGCTCCTGCGGCCACGGCTGCGAGGTGGTCGGCACGTGTGCCACGACGACAACGGTCAGGACGATGGCAGCGTTCCGGAGGGTGCGGGTGACCCGATCGAGCCGCTGGTCGCCGGGTGTCCGGTCCATCAGCGGCGGTGTGCAGAGCAGCCCTACGCAGCCCGTCAGGATCACCCCCGTGATCGCCGTCAGCGCGATCGTGGCCGGCGAGGCGTCACTGGCGCCCCGGGCCAGCAGCAGGACGAGGTCCAGCGTCGCGAAGGCCGCCGCGACGTGGATGGCGCGCAAGCGGCCCACCAGCGGCTCGGCGTCCCACTGGCCGACGGTGCCGAGCCGAGACGCGGAGGTGCCCTGATCGGGTGCCCGGAAAGCCTCGAAGGTCCGCCCCGGACGGCAGCTGACCCGCCAGATCAGGCCGATCGCGGCGGCCGGGACCAGTGCGAGCACCGCCAGCCGCAGTCCGACCGGGCGTCCACCCAACCAGGACAACCAACTGCGTCCGGCCTGGCAGTCCGGCGAGGCCAGGCACTTCCAGCCGATGAGGTCCAGGGCGACGCCGGCGATGGCGAGCACGTACAACACGGTGAGGGTGAGCGCCAGCACCCGGCACAGGGACTTGACCGTCGCCTCGGAACGTGGGTTCGCCGGGCGCATCCAGATCGCGACGTTGACAAGCATGAAGGGGAGCAGGAAGACCACTGCCAGGGTGCGGGGCACGGTCCCGGAGGGCAGGTCACCCCAGCGGTACGCCTCAAGCGTCACCCCGTGCGAGCCGGTGCTGTCCAAGTACCGGGGGCGCGGCCGGTAGAACCCGCCACTGCGGTCACCGGCGACCTGCCCGATCTGTTGCAGGTCCAGCACCTGCGCGGCGCTCGCGCCGGAGACTCCGTGCACCCGTAGCTCCACGACGTCACCGGAGTCGTTCGGCCCGCTCAACCGCTCTGGTCCATCCAACGTCCCCCCGAGGCGCCTCGCCGTCCGTCCCGCGACCCAGCCTCGACGGCACGCGCCGGGGTCGCCGACCGCGGTGACGGCAGCGGGTTCTACCCGAACCAGACCCGCTCAATCCCGACCGGCCGGGGCGCTACCACCCAGGCCGGGCCCGACCGGCGGTCACCGTCGGTTCTGGTACGTCGTTCCGGCCCTCCTTCGCCAGCTCGGTGCGGTAAGCGCGCGGCGAGAGGCCGGTGGTGCGCTTGAAGGCCACGCTGAGCGCGCTCTCCGAGCCGTAACCGACGGCCTGGGCGATGGTGGCGACAGTGTCCGAGCTGCGCCGGATGCGGTCGGCAGCGAGTTCGATCCGCCACCCGGTCAGGTACTCCAGTGGGCCCACCCCGACGACCCTCTTGAATCGGGCCGCCAGCGTCGACCGGGAGACGGTGGCCGCCCGGGCGACCTCGTCCACCGTCCACGCGTGCGCGGGTCGTGCGTGCATCGCCCGTAGCGCGGGAGCGACCACCGGGTCGGTGAGACCGGCCAGCCACCCGGAGGTGGGCTGTTCGTGGCGGGCCAGGTGCAGCCGCAGGACTCGGATCAGCAGGACCAGCGCCAGGTGCTCGGCGACGAGGTGGGAGCCGAGTCGCGTGGATCGCAGTTCCGCGTCGATCTCGCCGAGGGCCCACTGGACGGTACTGGCCTCCGGGGTGTCGGCGGGCACGTGGATGACCGGCGGGAGGCTGTCCAGCAGGAGGCTGCGCGCCCGTCCGCCCAGGGCGAAGGCACCGCCGATGAGGAACACCTCGTCACCGTCGCCGACGTGCGCCACACCGTCGGTGGCGGCGGCGAAGATCGGGTACGCGGGCTGGACCGGCACGTCGGGGTCGCTGTAGAGGGTGTAGGCCGCTGGTCGGGTCAGCAGGAAGCAGTCGCCCGTACCGAGGTTGACCGGCTCGGCGTGGCCGTCGACCCGCAGCGAGCATCGGCCCCGCCGGACGGCGTTGAACTTGGCCCCGGCCGGTGGTTCGAAACCGACGGCCCAGCGTCCGCCCCCGACCAGGCCGGCGGAGACGTGGCTCGTCGCGCCGAGTAGGGCCAGGACATCCTCCAACGGATCCATCCCCACCTCTTCTGGACGCTCACGAAAGTATGAAGGACTCCAGACTATAGGCAGTCCGATCCGAGCGTTCGTAGCCTGGGTTTCATGACAGCGAACCCACGCCTCACCACCCCGTTCCACGCGCGCACCACCGCCGCCGAGGTCCTCGACGGTGTCGACCTCACCGGACGCCGGATGATCGTCACCGGGGGTGCCTCCGGCATCGGTGTGGAGACGGTGCGCGCGCTGGCCGGGGCCGGCGCCGAGGTCACCATCGCGACCCGGAATCCTCGAGCGGCCGACCGGCTCGCCGAGGAGTTCGCCACCGATGCGACCCCGGGCACGATCCGGTCGTCCGCCCTCGATCTCTCCGACCTGGCGTCGGTCGACGCCTTCGTCGCGGCCTGGCAGGGCCCGCTCGACGTGCTGGTGGCCAACGCCGGAATCATGGCGATCCCGACCCGCCAGTTGACCGCCGTGGGCTGGGAACTCCAGCTCGCGACGAATCACCTCGGCCACTTCGCGCTGGCCCGGGGGCTGCACGACAACCTGCGGGCCGCCCAGGCGGCCCGGGTCGTGATGGTCAGCTCCGGAGCACACCTTGCCGCGCCGTTCGACTTCGACGACCCACAGTTCGAGCGGCGCGAGTACGACCCGTGGTCGGCCTACGGCCAGTCGAAGACCGCGGAGGTCCTGCTCGCGGTCGGCATCACCCGCCAGTGGGCGGAGGACGGGATCACAGCGAACGCCCTCAACCCCGGATACATCTTCACCAACCTCCAGCGCCACATCGACGACGACACGATGCGGGCGATGGGCGCGATGGACGAAGCGGGCAACCTCATCGAGGCGGAGTACTACAAGAAGCCCGACCAGGGCGCGTCGACCACGGTGCTGCTCGCCGGCTCACCACTGCTCGACGGCGTCGGCGGCCGGTACTTCGACGACAACCAGGAGGCCGAGGTCGTTCCCGGTGGCCCCGACGCCACCGGCGGAGTCGCCGCCCACGCGCTGGACCCGGCCGCGGCGGACCGGCTCTGGGCGTACGCCGAGAAGGCGCTCGCCTCGCGCTGAGGACGGCCGGGTCGTGCCGGCGAGGATTGATCCGGTCGTGGCGGGGTAGGTGCCGCCATGGTCGCTGCCGGTCGGCGCGGAGCGGACGCGGGCCCGTCGACCGTCGACCGGTGGTGGGACCGCTTGGTGGCCGCGTTGCGCGACCGGGTCCGTCGGGTACGAACCATCGGCGGGCTCGCCCTCCAGGCCGGCCTGGCCGCGGGGCTGTCCTGGTTCGTGGCGCATTCGCTGCTGCAGGTGTCGCAGCCTGTCTTCGCGCCGATCTCCGCCGTCTCGACGCTCGCCGCGTCGGTCGGCCAGCGGTTGCGTCGCACCGTCGAGCTGATCATCGGTGTCACCGTCGGAGTGCTGATCGGCGACCTGCTCCTCCTGGTGATCGGCACCGGGTGGTGGCAGCTCGCCCTGATCGTCACGCTGGCGATCGTCGTCGCGCTCTTCCTCGCGGGTAGCGCGGCGGTGGTGGTCCAGGCCGGAGCGACGGCGGTGCTCATCGCCACGCTCAGCCCGGCCGTCCGGGATCTGGAGATCCCCCGGTTCGTGGACGCGCTCGTCGGGGGAGGGGTGGCGCTGCTGGTCACCGCCGTATTGCTGCCGCTGAACCCGCTGCGCGTGCTCAACCGAGCCGCGCGGCCGGCGTTGGATCTCCTCGCGACCCAGCTCGACGCCACCGCCGAGGCGCTGACCGAGCGGGATGCCGCTCGGGCCCGTGCCGCTCGGGGTGAGCTGCGGCAGAGCGCGGGGCGGTTGAAGGCATTCGTCGAGGCGACCCAGGGCGCCCGGGAGGCGAGCACCCTGTCGCCGGTGTACTGGCATCAACGGCACGGGCCGGTGGGCCGCTACGCGCAGGCGGCGGAGCCGATCGACCGGGCGATGCGCAACAGCGGCACCCTGATCCGACGGTCGGTGACGCTCATCGAGGACGGCGAGCCGGTGCCGGAGTCGTTGCCGACGGCGGTGGCCGATCTCGCCGAGGCGGTCCGCCTGCTCGAGCGGCAGTTCGCCGCCGGCGCCGAGCCGAACCGGGCCCGGGAGCAGGCGCTGCGGGCGGTCCGGACGGCCGGGCACGCCTATCGGGACGGCGTTGGCTTCTCGGGTGCAGTGGTGGTGGCACAGGTCCGGACGACCGTCAGTGACCTCCTGGTCGCCTCCGGGTTGCTTCAGGAGGACGCGAATCACCTGGTCAGGAGGCTTTTCGGGGACCTCTGAGAGCCAGGTGACCCGCAGCGGAGCCAGGTGGCGGCATCTTTTGAGCCATGAAGGTTGCACTCTGAGCCAAAATGGTGCCATGATGGTGCCATGGAGCTGAGGTCATACGTCGAGAACCTGCGTAACGAGTTCGCCGTGGCCGCGGAGGGCGTGGACCCGGAGGGCCGGGCGCTTGCCGAACGACTCTTCGCGCAGTTGGAGGCGGCCACCCGTCTCACGTTGCTCGAAGCGCTGTCCGACGCGGCCGACGAGATCACCCGCGACCTCGCACCGGGTTCGGTGCACGTCCGGTTGCGCGGGCGCGAGCCCGACTTCGTGGTGACGCCGGCCAGCCCGCCGGTCGAGGTGGCGAGCGAGCCCGGTGGCCCGCCACCGCTGTCGGCGCCGGTGTCCGCGCCCGACGGTGACGAGGGCGGCACCTCGCGGATCAACCTGCGGCTCCCCGACCACCTGAAGGCCAGCGTCGAGGACGCCGCCGGCCGCGCCGGGCTCTCGGTCAACGCCTGGCTTGTGCGCGCCGTCGCCGGTGCCATCGGGGCGGGCGACACACAGCGTCGTCCACCCCGCCGGGTGGAGCCGACCTCCGGCCAGCACTTCACTGGCTGGGCCCGCTAACTCCCCGTACCCCTTCCACCACCACGCCGCTGACCAGCGGTGACCTCCGCCGATCACATCTCGGGAGACCACCATGCCTGTTTTCGAGACGCCAGAACCGATTTCCGTCCAGATCGAGCTGCCGATCGGCGACGCCTGGATCGCCGCGAGCGACCGCACCGACACAGTGGTGACGGTGCGGCCCCGAGACCCGTCGAGCAAGGCCGACGTGAGCGCCGCCGAACAGAGCACCGTCGAGTTCGCCGCCGGGCGACTGGTGATCCGGGTGCCGAAGAGCTGGCGCCGTTACGGGTTCGGCCCCGGTCCGTCGGTCGACGTCCAGATCGAGGTGCCGACCGGGTCACGGGTGTACGCCGAGGCGGCGTGGGCGGCGTTCCGCTGCGAGGGTCGGCTCGGCGAGTGTCGGATCAAGACCGGCAGCGGCATCCGACTCGACGAGACCGGGCCGTTGGAGATCGACAGTAGCCACGGCGAGGTCGCGGTCGAGCGTGTGCTGGGCCCCGCCCGGGTGAAGGCATCATCCGGCAAGGTGCGCATCGGTGCTGTCGACGGCACCGCCGAGATCAAGAACTCGTCCGGCGACTGCTGGATCGGTCACAGCGGTGGCGACGTCCGGATCAACACTGCCTACGGCGACATCACAGTGGACGCTTCGCAGGCCTCGGTGACGGCGCGCACCGCCTACGGCAACCTCCGGCTGGGCGCTGTCACCCGCGGCGCGGTCGACGTACAGACCTCCTACGGCGCGATCGAGGTCGGCATCCGTCGCGGGACCGCCGCCTGGCTCGACGT
Source organism: Micromonospora sp. NPDC048843 (assembly GCF_040649965.1). Lineage (NCBI taxonomy): Bacteria > Bacillati > Actinomycetota > Actinomycetes > Micromonosporales > Micromonosporaceae > Micromonospora > Micromonospora sp. NPDC048843. The sequence goes on along the minus strand of NZ_JBEZGJ010000150.1, from coordinate 12,126 downwards.
CAGTTCCAAGCACGGCCGCGTGCACAACGCGCTGGAGTCGACCGACAGCCCGGCGCAGACCGACGAGACGGTCGAGGTCCGGGCGAACACCTCCTACGGCGACATCATGATCCGCCGCGCCTGACCCACCGCCCCGGCGACCACAAATGAGGAGACCATGACCAGCTCCATGAACCCCGCGATCGTCGCCACCGACCTGCGCAAGTCCTACGGAGACAAGGTCGTGCTGGACGGCATCGACCTGATGATCACCGAGGGCACCATCTTCGCGTTGCTCGGTCCGAACGGCGCCGGCAAGACCACCACAGTGCAGATCCTCTCCACCCTGATCGACGCCGACGGCGGTAACGCCCGCGTCTTCGGCCACGACCTGACCCGCGAACCCGACGCGGTACGCGCGCTGATCGGCGTCACCGGCCAGTTCTCCGCCGTCGACAACCTGCTCACCGGCCGGGAGAACCTGACCCTGATGGCCGACCTGTGCCACCTGGACAGGGCCGCCGGTCGGCGGCGCATCGCCGACCTGCTCGACCAGTTCGACCTGACCGAGGCGGCGGGCAAACCGGTGTCCACGTACTCCGGCGGCATGCGCCGCCGGCTCGATCTCGCGATGACCCTGGTCGGCGAGCCCCGCGTCATCTTCCTCGACGAGCCGACCACCGGCCTCGACCCGCGCAGCCGCCGGGCCATGTGGCACATCATCCGCGCGCTCGCCGCCGAGGGCGTGACCATCCTGCTCACCACGCAGTACCTGGAGGAGGCCGATCAGCTCGCCGACCGGGTGGCGTTCCTCGACCACGGCCGGCTGATCGCCGAGGGCACGCCGCGCGAACTCAAGCGGCTCATCCCGGGCGGCCACGTCGTGTTGCAGTTCGCCGACCAGGAAGGGCTCGACGTGGCGGCCCGGACGTTCGAGGCCGCCACCCGGGACGACGCGGCGCTCACCCTCCAGGTGCCGAGTGACGGCGGGGTCGGGTCGCTGCGATCTCTGCTCGACCAGCTCGACCGCGCCTCGATCAGCGTGGCGGGGCTCTCCGTGCACACCCCCGACCTCGACGACGTCTTCCTCACCCTCACCGGTCAGCCCGACACCCGGGCCAGCCGACCCGACCACGAAAGGGCTCCCGCGCGATGAGCACCCTCTCCCTCGCCGTCCGCGACTCGAGCACCATGTTGCGGCGAAACCTGCTGCACATGCGGCGGTACCCGTCGATGACGTTCCTGCTCATCGGCATCCCGATCATCATCCTGCTGCTCTTCGTCTACGTCTTCGGCGGCACGCTCGGCGCCGGTCTCGGCCCGTCCGGCGACCGCTCCCAGTACGCCAACTACGTCACCCCCGGCATCCTGCTCATCACAGTGGTCAGCGCCGCGCAGGGCACCGCCATCTCGGTCGCGATGGACATGACCGAGGGGATCATCGCCCGGTTCCGCACGATGTCGATCTTCCGACCGTCGGTCCTGACGGGTCACGTACTGGGCAGCCTGGTGCAGACCATGCTCAGCCTCGCGGCCGTCACCGTCGTGGCGCTGCTGGTCGGGTTCCGGCCCACTGCCAACGCGGTCGAGTGGCTCGCGGCGATCGGCGTGCTCGCCATGATCACCTTTGCGCTGACCTGGCTGTCCGTCGCCCTCGGTCTGGTCAGTGACAGTGTCGAGACGGCCAGCAACCTGCCCATGCCGCTGATCCTCCTGCCGTTCCTCGGCAGTGGGTTCGTCCCCACCGACTCGATGCCGACCGCCGTGCGGTTGTTCGCTGACTACCAGCCCTTCACGCCCGTCATGGAGACCCTCCGCGGCCTGCTCCTGGGCACCGGGATCGGCGCCAACGGGATCATCGCGGTCGCCTGGTGTGCCGTCATCACAGTGGGCTGCTTCCTGTGGGCCAAGGCCCTGTACAACCGCAACCGGACGGCCTGATCCGACCGGCGCGCTCGGTCCTGCCAACGCAAGAAAGAGCCGGCGACTCGGCCCACAGGGGGTCGGGCCGCCGGCTCGTGGCGTCGTGGGACCGGAGGGTCGGCGGCGCGAGTGCGTGGTCCGGCGTCGTGGGGCCGGCGGCGCGAGTGCGTGGTCAGGCGTCGTGGGGCCGGCGGGGCGAGTGCGTGAAAGGGCGGCGGATTGCCGGCGCGAGTGCGTGATCGACTCGGCTTTCGTGAAGTCGCCCGATCACGCCGCCGGGGACCCCGCGACGTCAAGGAGCGCGAGTGGATCTTGCTTCAGGGGTCGCCCGACGCGCCGTTGGGCGTGCGGGCCGACCGGGTGACGCGGGCACACCAAGACGTTGAATGTTATCGATAACACAGGGCCGCCGTCCGGCTTCGCGTCGGGTGGATCGCCCTCCGGAGCGCTCAGCCATGAGCCCGCATGGTCGTCTATGGCTGTCGGGCGGATCCGAGCACGCGACCGCTGCAACCCGGGAATGTTATCGCTGCCATCATCGACGGGGGAACAACTGGTCGCTATCGGACGGCGATGCCGCAATATGCGGCGCACTAGACCTGTCGCGTCGCCTGATGGCGGGTCTCCGGGTGGCGGTCGTACCGGACGCGGGCCCCATTCGTCGGATGGCTGCGGCAGTTGAGGGGGGAATATCCAGGTTTGGACCGGTCCGCTATCTACCCTCCCAAGTCGGTCCGCCTTCCGCGTTCCGTTACGGAGCTGTTGCGGGTAGATGTCTTGACGAGCCTGGATGTGAGCGTTAACACTATCCCCGTTAACGGTGGAGGTGAACATGAACCGTGTGGACGGAGCTGACGACCGCTACGTCGTCGGTGTCGACTACGGCACCCTGTCCGGGCGAGCTCTGGTGGTCCGTGTCGGCGATGGTGCCGAGTTGGGGACCGCGGTGCACGAGTACGGCGATGGCGTGATCAGCACGGCGCTTCCGGGAGGTCGAACGCTTCCCCCGGACTGGGCCCTGCAGAACCCGCAGGACTACCGCGACGTTCTGCGGTACGCCGTCCCGGCGGCGGTGTCCGCCGCGGGGGTGGACCCGGCGGCGGTGGTCGGCATCGGCATCGACTTCACCGCCTGCACCGTGCTGCCGACGCTCGCCGACGGCACCCCGCTGTGCGAGACGCCCGAGCTGCGCGACCGACCGCACGCCTGGGTCAAGCTGTGGAAGCACCACGCCGCGCAGCCGCACGCCGACCGGATCAACGCGCTGGCCCATGAGCGGGCCGAGCCGTGGATCGGCCGGTACGGCGGCAAGATCTCCGCCGAGTGGCAGTACGCCAAGGGCCTGCAGATCCTGGAGGAGGATCCGGAGGTCTACGACCGGGCCGAGCGCTTCATCGAGGCGGCCGACTGGATCGTCTGGCAGCTCTGCGGCACCGAGACCCGCAACGTCTGCACTGCCGGGTACAAGGGCATCCTGCAGGACGGTCACTACCCCTCCGAGGGCTTCCTGACCGCGCTCAACCCCAACTTCGGCGACTTCGTGGCCAAGCTGGACGGCCCGTTGCTGCCCCTCGGGGCCCGGGCCGGCGCGCTCACCGCCCAGGCCGCCGCCTGGACCGGTCTGCCGGAGGGGATCGCGGTGGCCGTCGGCAACGTCGACGCGCACGTCACCGCGGCGTCCGCGCAGGCGGTGCAGCCCGGTCGGCTGGTCGCCATCATGGGCACCTCGACCTGCCATGTCGTCAACGGCGCGGAGGTCGCCGAGGTGGCCGGCATGTGCGGTGTGGTGGACGGCGGCATCAGCCCCGGCGCCTGGGGTTACGAGGCCGGGCAGAGCGGCGTCGGCGACATCTTCGGCTGGTTCGTCGACCACGCCGCTCCGGCCGGTGTCGACTCGCACGAGCGCCTCACCGAGCTGGCCGCGAGTCAGCCCGTCGGCGCGCACGGCCTGATCGCGTTGGACTGGTGGAACGGCAACCGTTCCCTGCTGGTCAACCACGACCTCAGCGGGATGATCGTCGGCATGACCCTGGCCACCCGGCCAGCGGACATCTACCGGGCCCTGCTGGAGTCCACCGCGTACGGCACCCGGATGATCATCGAGGCGTTCGTCGACGCCGGGGTCCCGGTGAACGACCTGGTGATCGCCGGTGGTCTGACCAACAACGCGTTGCTGATGCAGATCTACGCCGACGTGACCAGGCGACCGCTGAACATCATCGCCTCGGCGCAGGGGCCGGCGCTGGGCTCGGCGATCCACGCCGCCGTCGCCGCCGGTGAGTTCCCCTCGATCCACGAGGCGTCGCAGGCGATGGGTCGGGTGCACGAGGCCGTCTACCGTCCGGACCCCGAGCGGGCCCGCGCCTACGACGCCCTCTACGCCGAGTACCGGGCGCTGCACGACCACTTCGGTCGTGGCGGCAACGACGTCATGCTCCGCCTGCGGGCGATCCGCAACGCGGCCGTAGAGACCGCCGCCACCACCCACGAGGCCCCGCTGGAGGTGGTGGCGTGAACGCCGAGGTGACCCGACAGGTCGCCGAGCTGCGCGAGACCGTCGCCCGCCTGCACGCCGAGCTGACCCGGTACAACCTGGTCGCCTGGACGTCCGGCAACGTCTCCGCGCGGGTCCCCGGCCAGGACCTGATGGTGATCAAGCCGAGTGGGGTGAGCTACGACGACCTCACCGCGGCCACGATGGTGGTGTGCGACCTCGACGGCGTTCTCGTCGAGGGCGACTTCGCCCCGTCCAGCGACACCGCGGCCCACGCCTACGTCTACCGGGCCATGCCCGAGGTCGGTGGGGTCGTGCACACGCACAGCTCGTACGCGACCGCCTGGGCCGCGTGTGGGGAGTCGATTCCCTGCCACCTCACCGCCCAGGCCGACGAGTTCGGTGGGGAGATCCCGATCGGCCCGTTCGCGCTGATCGGCGGTGACGACATCGGCAAGGGCATCGTCGCCACGCTCGCCGGGCACCGCTCGCCCGCGGTGCTGATGCGCAACCACGGCGTCTTCACCATCGGTCGCGACGCCCGCGCGGCGGTCAAGGCGGCCGTCATGTGCGAGGACGTGGCCCGCACCGCGCACCTGGCCCACACCCTCGGGCAACCGGTCCCGATGGCACAGGCCGACATCGACTCGCTCTACGACCGCTACCAGAACGTCTACGGCCAACAACCAGTCGCACCGGTGGGTTCCTGACCCTGCACCGATCATCCAGGGCCCGTCGGTCTGCACCACGACGCACCAGCACGCACCACCCGCGTACGCCGCTCTTTCGCACCTCGGCGGTTGGCGCGGTTACCCACCACATCCAGCCAAGGAGATTCGATGGGAAAGATGCGAACGCAGTCCGCTCCGTGGCGCGCTGCCGCGGTCCTCGCCAGCGTGCTGCTGGTCGGCGGCGTGGCGGCCTGCGGCAATAGCGACACGGGCGGCGGCGGCACCAAGGACGACGGCAAGATCACGATGGGCTTCTCGCAGGTCGGTGCGGAGAGCGGGTGGCGTACCGCGAACACCACCTCGATCAAGGAGTCCGCGGCTGCGGCGGGTGTCGAGCTGAAGTTCGACGACGCCCAGCAGAAGCAGGAAAACCAGATCAAGGCGATCCGCAACTACATCCAGCAGAAGGTCGACGTGATCGCCTTCTCGCCGGTGGTGGAGTCCGGGTGGGACACCGTGCTCAAGGAGGCCAAGGACGCCGACATCCCGGTCATCCTGACCGACCGCTCGGTGGACTCGGCCGACAAGACGCTGTACAAGACCTTCCTCGGCTCGGACTTCGTCAAGGAGGGCCGGCTCGCCGGTGAGTGGCTGGTCGAGCAGAAGAAGACCGCCTCGGGCCCGGTGAACATCGTCGAGCTGCAGGGCAACACCGGTGCGGCGCCGGCGAACGATCGCAAGAAGGGCTTCGGTGAGGCGATCGCCGCCAACCCGAACCTGAAGATCATCGCTTCCCAGCCGGGTGACTTCACCCGGGCCGGCGGCAAGCAGGTCATGGAGCAGTTCCTCAAGGCCAACAAGAAGATCGACGTGTTGTTCGCGCACAACGACGACATGGGTCTGGGCGCGCTCGAGGCGATCAACGCCGCCGGCAAGGTGCCCGGCAAGGACATCACCATCATCACTGTCGACGCTGTCAAGGACGGCATGCAGGCTCTCGCCGACGGGAAGTTCAACTTCATCGCGGAGTGCAGCCCGCTGCTCGGCCCGCAGCTGATGGACCTGGCCAAGAAGGTCCACGCGGGCGAGGAGGTGCCGCCTCGGATCGAGACCGAGGAGACCACCTTCACGACCGAGCAGGCCAAGGAAGCTCTGCCCAACCGTAAGTACTGATCGACGACGGGGTCGCCGCGTTCGCGTGGCGGCCCCGCCGCGTCGCCTTCCTACCCGAAACGGACCGGGCTTGGCCCGCGACGACCCCGTACCACGCCCGCCCGAGCGGCCCTCCCAGGGACGACCGGGCGGGCGTGGCGGGAGCGTAGCGGCCCTTCCGTGTCGACGACCCAGAAGAGGTCTGATGGGATGACGGATAGCCGTCCGGTCCTGACGATGACCGGGATCAGCAAGTCCTTCCCCGGGGTGCGCGCACTCCACGACGTCAACTTCCGGCTCTTCCCCGGCGAGGTGCACGCCCTGATGGGCGAGAACGGCGCCGGCAAGTCCACCCTCATCAAGGTGCTCACCGGCGTCTACGACACCGATGGGGGCTCGATCACCCTCGACGGCGAGCCCGTGTCGTTCACCGGGCCGATGCAGGCGACCGCCGCCGGCGTGAGCACCGTTTTCCAGGAGGTCAACCTCTGCACCAACCTCTCGGTGGCGGAGAACATCTTCATCGGCCGTGAGCCTCGGGTCTTCGGCGCCGTCCGCTGGGGTGAGGTTCGGCGCCGCGCCCGAGCCCTGCTGGCCCGCCTCGACCTCGACCTCGACGTCAGTGCGCCACTCGGCTCGTACTCGCTCGCGATCCAGCAGATGGTCGCCATCGCCCGCGCCATCGACATCAAGGCCCGGGTGCTGATCCTGGACGAGCCGACGTCCAGCCTCGACGCCGGCGAGGTGGCGCAACTGTTCCGCATCATGCGGCAACTGCGCGACGAGGGCATCGCGATCCTGTTCGTGACCCACTTCCTCGACCAGGTCTACGAGATCGCCGACCGGATCACGGTGCTGCGCAACGGCGGGCTCGTCGGCGAGTACCTCACCACCGAGCTGCCCCAGCTCTCCCTGGTCGAGAAGATGATCGGCAAGGAGCTCGACGTCCTGGAGGGCATCGAGGAGCACTCCCGGCGGGACCTGGCCGCGCTGGAGGAGGGCACCCCCCTGGTGGCGGTGTCGAACTTCGGTCGGGCGGGTGCGGTCGAGCCGTTCAGCCTCACCATCCACGCCGGCGAGGTGGTGGGCCTGGCCGGCCTGCTGGGCTCGGGGCGTACCGAGGTCGCGCGGTTGCTGTTCGGCGCTGACCGGACCGACGGCGGCCAGGTCGCGATCGACGGCACGGCGAGCAGCCTGCGCACCCCCGCGCAGGCCATCGACCACGGCGTGGGCTTCTGTTCGGAGAACCGCCGGGCCGAGGGGATCGTCGCGGACCTGTCGGTCCGCGAGAACATGATCCTCGCGATGCAGGCGGCCCGCGGCTGGCTGCGGCCGATTCCGCGTCGCCGTCAGGACGAGCTGGTCGACAAGTACGTCAAGGCCCTCAACATCCGGCCCGCCGACCCGGAGGTGCCGGTACGCAACCTCTCCGGCGGTAACCAGCAGAAGGTGCTGCTGGCGCGGTGGCTGATCACCGAGCCGCGACTGCTGATCCTCGACGAGCCGACCCGGGGCATCGACATCGGGGCGAAGACCGAGATCCAGAAGCTCGTGACGCAGCTGTCCGACGGGGGCATGGCGGTGCTGTTCATCTCCGCCGAGCTGGAGGAGGTGCTGCGCCTCAGCCACAAGGTGGCCGTCATGCGGGACCGGCAGATGGTCGCGCAGCTCGCCAACGACGAGAGCCTGGACGCCGACCGCATCATGCAGACCATCGCCAGCGGATCCCACCGGGAGGAGGCAGACCGATGAACGACACCATGAGCCGCTATCGGACGATGATCGGTCACCGGCTGTTCTGGCCCGCCGCCGTGCTGTTCGTCATGCTCGCCGCTAACACGATCTACCGGCCCGGGTTCCTGTCCATCGAGCTCAAGGACGGGCACCTGTACGGCACGCCGATCGACATCCTGCGGCTGAGCGCACCGCTGATCCTCGTCGCGCTGGGCATGACCCTGGTCATCTCCACCGGCGGCATCGACCTGTCGGTGGGCTCGCTCTGTGCGATCAGCGGCGCGATCGCCTGCATGTACATCAGCAAGCAGCCCGACCAGAACAGCGTTGGCGTGGTGGTGACCGCCCTTGCGATGGCGATGGGCGTCTCGCTCGTGCTCGGCGCCTGGAACGGGGTGCTGGTGGCCGTGATCGGGATCCAACCGATCATCGCCACCCTGATCCTGATGGTCGCCGGCCGGGGTCTCGCCCAGCTGATCACCGAGGGTCAGATCATCACCATCAACTCCGAGCCGTACCGGGCGATCGGCCTGGGCCACGCGTTGACCCTGCCGCTTGCCATTTTCATCGCGCTCGCCGCAGCCCTGCTGGTCGCCGCGTTCACCCGTCGCACCGCACTCGGCATGATCATCGAGTCGGTGGGCGGCAACGCCATGGCCAGCCGGCTCGCCGGCATCCGGTCCGGTCGGGTCATCTTCCTGGCGTACGTGATCAGCGCCGCCTGCGCCGCGGTCGCCGGTTTCATGATGACGGCCAACGTCTCCAGCGCCGACGGCAACGCCGCCGGCCTCTGGGTCGAGCTGGACGCGATCCTCGCGGTCGTCATCGGCGGTACGTCCCTCGCGGGCGGCCGGTTCTTCCTGAGTGGCACGATCATCGGCGCGCTGATCATCCAGACCCTGACCACCACTGTGTACGCCATGGACATCTCACCGCAGACCTCGCTGCTGTTCAAGGCGGTCGTCGTCATCGCCGTCTGCCTCATCCAGGCGCCGGCCTTCCGGGCCCGGTTCAGCCGACGTAGGCGCAACGTCCCGCCGCCCGCCACCATCGCCGACAAGCCGAAGGAGCAGGTGCCGGCATGACCACTGGAACGCTTACCGCCGGTCGTACCCGGTTCCGGCTGCCGAGGAAGCAGATACCGGTCCTGGCGACGCTCGCTCTGCTGCTGGTGATGTACGCCATCGGTGTCTCGCAGTACACGGCGTTCTCGAACGTCCAGGTCATCTTCAACGTCTTCATCGACAACGGCTTCCTGCTCGTCGTCGCGGTGGGTATGACCTTCGTGATCCTCACCGGTGGCATCGACCTGTCGGTCGGTTCGGTCGTCGCGATGACGGCGATGGTGTCGGCCGCGCTGCTGCAGGACGGCATGCCGGCGGCGCTGGTGCTGGTCATCGCCCTTCTCATCGGTCCGACGCTCGGCCTGTTGATGGGCTGCGTCATCCACTTCTTCGAGATCCAGCCGTTCATCGTCACGCTCGCCGGGATGTTCTTCGCCCGGGGCATGTGCACCTTCATCTCCGGCGCGTCGATCCCGATCACCGACGGTTTCTGGACCTCGATGTCGCAGGAGCGGATCGGGGATCCCCGGGGCAACTTCGTGTCGATCAGCGTGTTGATCGCCTTCGTGGTGGTCGTCATCGCCGCGTACACGCTGGCCTACACCCGGCTGGGACGCAACGTGTACGCCATCGGCGGCAACCCGCAGTCGGCGCTGCTGATGGGCCTGCCCGTGGGGCGGACCCGGATCGCCGTCTACACGATCAGTGGTCTGTGCTCGGCCATCGGCGGGATCCTGCTGTCGTTCTACACCCTCTCCGGCGCGCCGCTGATCGCCGTGGGGATGGAGCTGGACGTCATCGCCGCCGTCGTCATCGGTGGCACTGTGCTCACCGGTGGCGCGGGTTACGTCTTCGGCACGGTGCTCGGCGTGCTGGTCCTCGGCGTGATCCAGACTCTCATCACCTTCGACGGGAGCCTCAACTCCTGGTGGACCAAGATCGTGATTGGTGGTCTGCTCTTCGCGTTCATCCTCCTCCAGCGCCTCATCGGAATCCGTTACAAGTGACCGCCCCTCTCGCGGAAGGCAACTCCATGGCACCACACACCGAACCCGAGATCTGGTTCCTCACCGGCAGCCAAGGCATGTACGGCGAGGAGACGCTCCGCCAGGTGGCCGAGCAGTCTCGCCAGATCGCGGCAGCGCTCGACGACTCGCCGCAGATTCCCGCCCGCGTGGTCTGGAAGCCCGTCCTGACCAACAGCGGTGAGATTCTGCAGGTCTGCCGGGACGCGGCCGCTCAGGGTGCCGTCGGGGTCATCGCCTGGATGCACACGTTCTCGCCGGCCAAGATGTGGATCTCCGGTCTGGACGCGTTGCAGACGCCGCTGCTGCACCTGCACACCCAGGCCAACGTTCTGCTGCCGTGGAACGACATCGACATGGACTTCATGAACCTGAACCAGGCCGCCCACGGCGACCGTGAGTTCGGGTACATCCAGACGCGTCTCGGTGTGGCCCGTAAGACGGTGGCCGGACACGTCAGCGATCCGCGGGTGACCACTCGGATCGGGGCATGGGCCCGTGCCGCGCTGGGTTGGTCGGCGATGCGGTCGCTGCGCCTGGCCCGCTTCGGTGACAACATGCGCGACGTCGCGGTTACCGAGGGCGACAAGGTCGAGGCCGAGCTGCGGTTCGGGGTCTCGGTCAACACCTACGGCGTCAATGACCTGGTCGAGGTGGTCGGCGAGGTCACCGACGCGCAGGTGGACGACCTGGTCAAGGAATACGAGGACACCTACCGCATCGTCGGCGAGCTGCTGCCCGGCGGCGAGCAGCACGACTCGCTGCGGTACGCCGCGCGGGTGGAGTTGGGCATGCGTGCCTTCCTGGACGCGGGCGGGTTCCGGGCGTTCACGACGAACTTCGAGGACCTCGGGGGGCTGCGTCAGCTGCCGGGCATCGCCGTGCAGCGGTTGATGGCGGACGGCTACGGCTTCGGCGGTGAGGGCGACTGGAAGACCTCGGTCCTGGTCCGCACCCTCAAGGCGATGTCGGTGGGCGTGAGCGGCGGCACGTCGTTCATGGAGGACTACACCTACGACCTCACCCCGGGCAACGAGTTGGTGCTCGGCGCCCACATGCTGGAGGTCTGCCCGACGATCGCCTCCGACGTGCCCAACGTGGAGATCCATCCGCTGAGCATCGGTGGCCGGGAGGACCCGGTCCGGCTGGTGTTCGACGCCGCACCCGGTCCGGCAGTGGTGCTCGGGTTGTCCGACATGGGGGAGCGTTTCCGGCTGGTGGCCAACGAGATCGACGTGGTGGCGCCGCCGCAGCCGCTGCGCCGGTTGCCGGTCGCCCGTGCCGTCTGGCGTCCGCGCCCCGACCTGCCGGTCTCGGCCGAGGCATGGATCACCGCGGGCGCCCCGCACCACACGGTGCTGTCGCAGGCGGTGGGCGTGGAGGAGCTGCACGACCTGGCGGAGATGAGCCGTACCGAGCTGGTCGTCATCGACGCCGACACGGAGCCCCGCCGCTTCGCCGACGAGCTGCGCTGGAACCAGGCCTACTACCGGCTGGCCCGCGGCTTCTGATTCGCGCGGCTCGGCCGCACCTCGGACGGGTGGTCCGTCCCTGCCTGACATCCCTCGGGCAGGGGCGGACCACCCGTTCGCGTATCCGATAGCACGTCCGCGAGCTGATTGGGTTACGTCTTGACTAAGGCCGTGTTATCGCTCACAGTCTATAACCAAGACGGTCGATGTCTGTGGCTGGCCCGGCCGCGATCATCTCTCTCCCCGTGCTCCGTAGATCAAGACCGTGGACCACGGTGAGTGATGTTAGCGATCACATTGTGCGATCAGGCCAGCTCGGCACACCGCCCAGTGCCGCGGATGACGACCCGGGCCGTTCGGAACGCATCGTCAGAGGAGGATCATGGTTGCCATCGGTCGGGTTCCCTGGACAACACCAGCGCGGGGGCGTGGTCGGCTGTCGCGACTCGTCGCCGCCGCGGTAGCGGTGGTGGTCGGCGGCGCTCTGGCGGCTGTCGCGCCGACCGCCGCGTCAGCGGCGACTGTCGACACCAACGCCTCCTATGTGCTGGTGAATCGCAACAGTGGTAAGGCGTTGGATCTGTATGCCTCGGCTACGAACGATGGGGCGCG
>NZ_JBEZGJ010000149.1:0-17928 GCF_040649965.1 Micromonospora sp. NPDC048843 | reverse complement strand
GGGCCGGTGCTGTGGCTGGCCCGGCGAAACCGCGCCTTGCCGGATCGCCGCCCGGACTCCGCCTCGGCTCGACCGCCCTTATGAAACAGGCCCTAGCAGCAGTTTGTCGCAGCCGGCCAGGGGTAACCGGCCGAGCGTGACCGACGGCGACGGGTTCCCGTACTTCATCGACGCGGTGTCCCAACGGTCCGGCCTGCCGGCCGAGGAGGCCGCCGTGCTCGCCCGCGCCGTGCTCCAGACGTTGGCCGAGCGGGTGACCGGCGACGCGCCCGGCGACCTCGTCGGGCACCTTCCGAACGAGGTCGACGGCTACCTGAGCGGCCCGGCCCCGGATGCGGGCGGGGCCTCCGGTCCTGCCTCGGATGCGGCCGGGACGGCCCTTCCGGCCCCGGATCCGGCCGGGGCCCTCACCCCGGATGTTGGCGCCGATGGGTTGACCAGCGGGGTGGGCCTGGAGGTCGGCGGTGCCGGCGCGACTCCGATGGAGGCCGGCCCGACGGAGTTCCTTCGTCGGGTGGAACAGCGTGCCGGGGTGGACCCGGCCGCTGCCCGGGCCGGCACGGGCGCCGTCTTCGCCACGTTGCGAACGGCGATGACGGTGCGGGAGTTCCGGGAGATGGTGGCGCGACTGCCGCGCGACGGCGGGTTCTGACCCGACCTCGTGTCGGGATTGTCGGTACTGGCCGGACTCGGCGTGGTACGAGTGCTCGGTGGATCCTGATGGTCGCCGCCGACCCGACGTCACCCGCCCACGGCGTGGGCGGGTGGTGGAACGAGTCAGGGCGGCCGCTGCCCGGGTTCGCGGTCGCGGTGGCCGGGCGGGGCGGTTGCGGCTGAGCCAGCTGGAAGTCGCACTGGTGATCTCGGTGCAGGCGGGCCTCGCCGCAGCTCTGGCCTGGGCGATCGGGCACGACGTGCTGGGCAACCCTGCGCCGATCTTCGCGCCCTCGGCGGCGGTGGGCACTATCGTCGCCGCGCTAGGTCAACGCGCCCACCGCACCGTCGAACTGCTGGTCGGGGTCGGCCTCGGTATCGCCACCACCGACTTCCTGCTGTCCTTTCTGGGCACCGGGTTCTGGCAGACCGGGTTCGTCGTCGGGTGCGCGATCTTCGCCACGCTCGTGCTGTTCGGGCGCAGCGGTGCCGCCGTCGGTCAGGCAGGCGGCACGGCGGTGCTGCTCGCCGCTCTCAGCCCCGCCCAACAGGACCTCGAGTGGCCCCGGATCGTCGAGGCGATGGTCGGTGGCGTCGTGGGTCTCGTGGTGGTTGCGGTTCTGGTGCCGCTGAACCCGATGCGGATCCTCGACCGTGACGCCGCGCCGATCTACCAGTGCCTCGCCAAGCAACTACGGGAGGTCTCCGCCGCGTTGCACACCGGGGAACAGCAGCGGGCGGTCCGCGCGTTGGACGCGCTGCGCGCCATGGGCCCCGACCTCGAACGCATGCACCAGGCGCTGAGCGGTGCCGAGGAGGTGGTGAGTCTTGCGCCCGCCCGGTGGCTGCGCCGCCAGGATGTGGAGCGGTTCGCGCGGGCCAGCCAGCACGTGGAACGCGTCATCGAACACGGCCGGGGAGTGGCCCGCCGATCGGCGATGGCGTTGCAGTACAACGAGCCGATTCCCCCCGACCTGCCGGCCAGCGTCGGGAGACTCGCCGACGCGGTCGAGCTGTTGCGCCGGGAACACCGGGCCGGCCGACCGACCGAGCGCACCCGGCAGGCCGCGCGCGACGCCGTCTACCAGGCCGGTCGCGCGCGGGCGCGGGGCGTCGACGAGTTCGGCGACGCGGTGGTGACTCAACTGCGCACCGCCGCCAGCGACCTCCTGCGGGCCACCGGATGCGATCCGACAACCGCGAACCAGGTGGTACGGGAGGCAGAGCAGCACGGCGAGGAGTCACTCCGGCCGGGTGGCGCACCCGAGTGAGCGCCGCCGGCGATCGAACGGGCCGAGCGTGTGTCAGCCCGGAGCACAGCGGTCACCTGGTCCTCCGCGAGGTGACTCACGCCTCGGACACCTCCTCGGGCTCGGCGACCCAGGCGGAGAAGACCGGCACCCCGTGCCACGGGCCGGTGACGCCGTCGGCCCCGGCGTCGGTGGCGACGGCCACCACCGCGTACGGGTGGCCGAAGCGCAGCTCGGCGGTGCGGGCCACGCCCTCCGGCGGCATGCTGGTGATCCCGGCCATGCCGGTCACCGCCGCCGCCTCGAAGCCGTACCTGTCGAACCGGGCCACCGCCGTCTGCCATGCCTCGAAGCGCTCCACCGGCAGCGCCAGCGCCGTCGCGAGCGTGTCCACCGCGGCGGCGAAGCCGAGCGCCGGGGCGGTCAGGTCATGGTCGTTCCGAGCGGACCAGCAGGGCAGGACGGCGGTGTGCCGCTCTTCGCGGCCGTCGCGCGCCCAGGTGTGCACCCGTTCCTCGGTCAGCGTCCACAGCGGAGTCTCGCCGAGCGGCAGGTCGAACAGCGCGCGGCTGCCCACCGGTGGCGCGCCGTCGGCCGCGTCGGCGCTCAGGTCGTACGCAGTGGCCAGCACCTCGGCCGGTGGCACCTGCGGCGCGGCGGCGACCGAGAGGACGACCAGCCCCGCACCGTCGGTCGTCTGGGCGGGTGCGGCGTGCACGATCACGTCACCGGCCCGCGCTGTGGACACGATGGCGCAGTGGTGGCCATGGCTCGGGCTGCGTAGTGCCCGCCGTAGTTGACCGGCCCACGGGCTGTTGGCGCCGAGCGCGCGTGCGTCGGCGACGTCGAACGGGTTCGCCCAGGACACCCGGGTGGCCAACGCGCTGGCCAGGATGAACACCACGTCCCAATCGACCTCCAGGGGGAACGTCTCGATCAGGCCGAGGCTGTGCTCGCGCGCCCAGGCGTCCAACCCGGCCTGATCGGGCAGTGCGCCGACCTCGGTCGTGCTGGGCAGCGCGGCCCGCCACGCCGCCGGCCCGCCGTCGCCCTGCCCCGTTCGGTGCCAGAGCGCGGTGGCGGACCCGACCAGCGGGTGCGGCGCCTCCAACAGTGTTCTGGCCACCTCGGCCGCGCTCGGCAGGTCGGTGCCCAGCGCCTGCGCCAGCTTCGCGGCGGCTCTGTCCGCTACGGCCGGATCGCTGTCGGCCGTGGTGGCAGTGACAGCGAGCAGCAGCCAGGCACCGAGCGGGGAGGCGACGTGGTGTCCGTCGCCGGCCGTGGTGTGCAGCCGCGCGGCGTACGCGGAGAGCGGCCCGTGCAGATCGGTCCTCATGTCCCCACTCTGCCCGCCGGCCCGGCTCATGACCACAGCTCGAACGGCTCGTCGATCTTCGTGCCGGCGAGGAACGGGGTGATCAGCCGGGGGAGCTGCCCGGGATAGAACCGTTCCCGACTGGCGACCACCGCCGGCAACGGCCACCAGCGGAAGCCGAAGTAGTCCTCCCGCTCGTAGTCGAGCCGGTGCGCCTCGTCCACGTCCGGGCCGGGGCCGGCCAGCCGTACGGCGACGACAACCTCGTCCTGGACGTGCCGCAACTGGCGGTGCAGGAAGCTCGCCCGCCGCCGCCAGTTCGGCGCACCAACCTCGTCGGCGGTGATCACGATGCCGGTCTCCTCCCGCAGCTCCCGCACCGCCGTGTCGCGATAGGTCTCACCGGGATCCATGCCACCGCCCGGCAGCTCCCACCAGGTGCCCAGCCGGGCGTGGTCCGGGTCGCGGGTGTGAAACAGCAACACCCGGTCGGCACCGTCGGTGACCACCACCCGCACCGCGCGTCGCTCCAGGATCGGCAGGTCACGGGGCAGCTCGTTCATGGAGCCAGTCTGTCGTACCGCCCTCTTCGGCGGCGGGTAGGCTGCCCGCCGTGGCTGGTCTGTTGAGGAATGTCGCGGCGCGTATCTCCCGGGTCGGTGCGGTGATCCCGTCGCCCCGGCGTACCGGGCCGGCGCCCGCGCAGGTGGCCCGCCGCCGTCAGGTGAGCGCCCTGCAGCGTCGGGAGCTGACCTACGCTCCGGAACGGGACGGTCAGGCCGACCCGGGCGAGATCGTCTGGACGTGGGTGCCGTACGAGGACGACCCCCGCCAGGGCAAGGACCGGCCGGTGCTGGTCGTCGGGCGGCACAGCCGGACCCTGTTCGGGCTGATGCTGTCCAGCCAGAGCGAGCGGGACGGTCAGCGGCACTGGTTCGCGCTCGGGCCGGGTGAGTGGGACCGCGACAACCGGCCGAGCTGGGTCCGGCTGGACCGGGTGCTCACCATGCGCGAGGACAGCATCCGCCGGGAGGGCGCCGTGTTGGACCGGCCCCGCTTCGACCGCGTCGGGCAGGCGTTGCGCGCCGGCTACGGCTGGCGCTGACCGCGCGGCGAGCAACCCCGGCAGTGGGGGTAGCCCCACAGTGAGGCACCTGGCGGCGAGATCTATTCGCGGCTCGGCCCGACCGCGGCACCCTTCGTGTCCGGCGGCGGGTACGGCTGGTCGGCGAGGAGTCGGGCCAGGTGTGCGGTGTTGAGCGCCAGGGCCTTCGTGGTGCGGCCGGTGGTGTCGGGCTTGGGGCCGGCGTCGCGGTAGTCCACGGTCTGCAGTGCCTCCCCGACCCAGTAGGTCGCGGCGGCCGCGGCGATGGTGAACCCGACCTCGTTGAGCGCCTGCTGCACCTCGCCGATGGTGTGGTGGGCGCCGTCCTCGTTGCCGACAACGGCGGCGCCGGCCACCTTGCCGTAGGTGAGGAGCCGGCCCTCGGCGTCGGTCTCGGAGAGTTCGGCGTCGAGGCGTTCGAGGACCATCTTGCAGACGCTGGAGGGCTGGCCGAGCCAGATCGGCGTGGCGATGATCAGCACCTGGGCTGCCATCAGCTTGGCGCGGATCGCCGGCCAACCGTCGCCGTCGCCCTCGTCCGTGGCCACCCCGAAACGCACGTCGTGATCGACGACCCGGATCATCTCGCCCTCCACGCCCTGCACTGCCAACTCGGCGAGCACTTCCCGACCGAGCTGATCGGCGCTCGACGGAGCAGGCGACGGCTTGAGGGTGCAGTTGAGTACGAGGGCGCTGATGGTCGCCACGTCGAGTTCCTCTCGGCGGTCATGATTCGGGTACTGACTTGCCATACCCGGATAGGACGTCTCGGAACGCCCCGGCGGCCGGCAAAACCGCTGGGTCGGTGGCCGGAGCGCTGGCATGGTGTTCCGCATGGTGCAGGACGTCGCACGGCAGGTGGCCGAACAGGTACGGGCGGGCTTCGGCCTGCGCCTGTCCACGATGGAGTCCGTCACCTCCGGGGCGGACCAGCACGCCCGACTGTGGCTCGCTCGGGACGCCGACGGCTCTCGGTACGCGGTCAAGCTGAGCGGTGGCGGCACCTCGGCCGGCCTGGTCGTGACGGCGTACCTGGCCGAACAGGGGGTGCCGGGCATCGCCGCGCCGCTGCGGGCCGACGACGGACGGCTGTCGATCGACAACGACGGCCGCCGCCTCTCGGTGGTTCCATGGGTCTCCGACCGGCGAGCGCTCGACGGCCCGATGACCGGCGCGCACTGGCGCGCGTACGGCGAGGTGCTGGCCGCCGTGCACGAGGTGCCGGTGACCGTCGAGCTGAGCCGGCTGCTACCGGCGGGCGGCGCCGCGTACCCCTCGATCGTGACCGCAACCCGCGCGATGGCCGCGCGGCTGCGCGACCCGGACCCGGTCGACCTCGCGGACCCGCTGGTGATGGAGCTGGCGGGGGTGTGGTCCGCGGCGGCCGACCGGCTGGGGGTGCTGATCCGCGAGGTCGAGCACCGTGCCGTCGACAAGCGTGACCGGCCCGGCGCGAACGTCGTTTGCCACGGCGACCCGCACCTGGGCAACCTGCTGCTCGGCGCGGACGGGCGGGTCTGGCTGATCGACTGGGATGACGCGGTGCTCGCCCCGCCCGAGTGCGACCTCATGTTCGTCCTTGGTGGGGTGCTCGCCTTCGCGCCGATCACTGCCGAGCAGCAGCAGGCAGTGCTCGCCGGCTACGGCAGGACCGACGTCGACCCGGTGCGCCTGGCCTGGTTCCTCGCGGTCCGCGCGCTGGACGACCTCAGCGACTGGACCCGCCAGGCGTTGGACCTCGACGCCGAGGCGGCCGACCGGGATCGGGCGGCGCGGATCGTGCGAGGGCTGGTGTCACCGGTGGGTCTGGTCACTCTCGCCGATGCGGCACTGCGCGGTCTCGACCGGCGGCGCGTCGCGGGCCCGGCGTCCGTTCAGGGCGGCCACCACGCGGAATAGGGCTGAACGGTCAGCGCTCGCCGAGGAACGCGCTGTCGACCAGTTGGCGGGGCGATCGGGTGCCGCCGAGGCTCTTCGCCTGGTACATGGCCGCGTCGGCGCGGCTGAGAGCGTCGGTGAGCTGGGCGGGGCCGGTGACCGGGGCGAGCCCGACGGACGCGGTGACCCGGACGCTGCACCCGCTCAGCCGGATCGGCGCGGCGACGGTTTCGCTGAGCCGACGGGTGGAGTGCTCGATCCAGCGCCGGTCGACGGTGGGGCTGGAGAGAAGCCCGGCGAACTCGTCGCCGCCGAGGCGCGCCACGAGGTTGTCCCCGGCGAAGCCGGCGAGCCGTTCGGCCACACTGATCAGCACCTGGTCGCCGGCGGCGTGCCCGTACCGGTCGTTGATCTGCTTGAAGTCGTCCAGATCGAGCACCACGGCGATCAGCGGCTGGCCGGCGGCGTCGGTGAGCAGGGCGGCCGCCAGGCGGTAGAAGGCGCGTCGATTGGGCAGCCCGGTGAGTGGGTCGTGGCTGGCGGCGTGCCGTTCGGCGGCCAGCTCTGCCTGGAGGTGACCGATCTCGGCCTCGGCGCGCACCGCCCGTCGGCGTAGTTGCCAGGAGGAGAGCAGCGCGCCCGCCGCGCAGACGCCGGAGGCGACACTCATCGGATCCGGCACGAACCCTCCCATCGCCGCGACCGCCTCCAGTCTTCGGTTGACGCGGCGCGCCGCGTCGGGCCCAGTTTTGCCTGATCGTTGCCCGTGTGGGGGTAACACAAAGTGAACGGATGGGCACCGATCATGTGCGTTATCATGCTCGCCGTCGGATGCAGATGCAATAGCAGATGCACGTGCAGAACCGTCCAATGTCGATACCGCACCCCCTCGCCGTCACCGCTCCTCCCACGGCCACCGGCGGGCTCGTAACAGAAAGACGCCCCCATGCAGCAGCCACCCAATGGCGTACCGATCCACCAGTTGCCTCCGCTGAGCTGGCAGAAGAGTCGCCGCAGCAACCCCAGCGGCAACTGCGTCGAACTGGCCGAACTGCCCGAGGGAGCGGGCATCGCGGTCCGCAACTCACGACACCCGGAAGGGCCGGCACTGATCTACACAGTGGATGAGATCGCCGCCTTCGTTCTCGGTGCGCGGGACGGAGATTTCGACCACCTGATCAACTGACCGTCCGAGGGTGGGTCGTCCCGGCGACGGGACCGATTTGCCGGCGCGGAGGAGTTCACCTCACTGTCGGTCCATGGCATGCTTACACGTCGGCCGGGCCGGGGCGCCCGGCCGTCGTGGGTCGGTGTCCGGAGGTCCGCACGTGACGATGGTTCCCGCCGAGGGTGGTCCGACAACCGGGCCGACCGTGCTGCGCATGCTGCTCGGCGCCCAACTGCGCCGTCTCCGGGAGTCCAGCGGGGTGACCCGGGAGGGCGCCGGCTGGGAGATCCGCTCCTCCGAATCCAAGATCAGTCGAATGGAGCTCGGTCGGGTCGGCTTCAAGGAGCGCGACGTAGCCGACCTGTTGACCCTCTACGGCGTCACCGAGGACCACGAGCGTGACGCGCTGCTCAAGCTCGCGCGGGACGCGAACAGCCCTGGCTGGTGGCACCGTTACGGCGACGTGCTGCCCTCCTGGTTCCAGTCGTACCTGGGCCTGGAAGCGGCCGCCGCGCTGATCCGCAGCTATGAGGTGCAGTTCGTGCCGGGCCTCCTACAGACCCGGGAGTACGCCCGGGCGGTCGTGCTGCTCGGGCACGGCGCGGCCGGCCCGGGTGAGATCGACAGACGTGTCGCGCTGCGGATGCAGCGTCAACAGTTGCTCCAGCGGCAGAACCCGCCGCAGCTCTGGGCCGTGGTGGACGAGGCGGCCCTGCGCCGGCCCATCGGTGGCGCCGAGGTAATGCGCGGTCAGCTCACCGCGCTCATCGAGGCGACCAAGTCGCCCCACATCCGGTTGCAGGTCATCCCGTTCGCCGCCGGTGGCCACGCCGCCGCCGGGGGCGCCTTCACCATCCTGCGCTTCGGCGACCAGGAGCTTCCGGACATCGTCTACATCGAACAGCTCACCAGCGCCATCTACCTGGACAAGCGCGACGATCTGGATTACTACGCGGTGGCCATGGAGCGGCTCTGCGTCGAGGCCGAGCCGCCGGAGCGTACGGCGGAGATCCTCGGGCGACTGCTGGACGACACCTACCCAGCCTGACCCTCGACCGATCAGGCGCCCGCAGGCGGGACTCTCGGCCCACGTATTGACCGACGCCGACCGGCCGGGCTAGTCTCTGTATCGATACAGACTGGATCGATACAGAGGGGTGCCGGTGAAGCCAACACTGCAAGCCGTGGCCGACGCCGTCGGCGTCTCGCGCAGCACCGTGTCCAACGCCTACAGCCGCCCCGACCAGCTCTCCGCCGCCCTGCGCGAGCGGATCCTGGACGCCGCCCGGCAACTCGGGTACCCCGGCCCCAACCCCACCGCGCGCTCCCTGCGCCGAGGTTTCGTCGGGTCGATAGGGGTGCTGTTCACCTCGCAACTGTCGTACGCCTTCACCGACCCGTTCGCGGTCCGCTTCCTCGCCGGTGTCGGCGCGGCGGCCGAACGGCACGGCATCAGCATGCTGCTGGTGCCGCTGCCCCCGGGGGCGACCGACGCCCGACAGGCGGTGGAGAACGCCGCCGTCGACGGGTTCTGCGTCTACTGCGTCGCCGACGAGGAATGGGCGTTGGATGTGATCCGACAACGCGGGCTGCCGTTCGTCAGCACGGCCGCCCGCGACGACGCCAGCGCCGACGAACGGTTCGTCGGCATCGACGAGCGGACCGCCGCACGCAGCGCCGCCGCGCACGTCGCAGGGCTCGGGCACCGTCGGGTGGCGCTGCTCGCCGACTCCGTGCTGCCCGACGCGCCGGCCGGCCCGCTCACAGTTGCCGGGGTCGACCAGGTGCCGCATCCGACCACCCGAGGTCGGCTCAGCGGGTTCGCCGACGCCTTCGCCGAGGTCGGCGTCGGCTGGGCCGAGCTGACTGTGGTCAACGTCCCGGGCAACAGCCGCCCGGCGGCAGCCGCAGCCGTCGCCGGGCTGTTCGACCAACCCGCGCCGCCGACCGCCGTGCTGGCCGGCTCCGACGTCCTCGCGCTCGGTGTGCTGGACGCCTTGGCCGCACGGCCGGCCCATGATCGTCCAACTGTCTCGGTGACCGGCTTCGACGACGTCCCCGAGGCCGCCGCGGCCGGTCTCACCACCGTCCGGCAACCGGCCGAGGAGAAGGGCCGAATCGCCGCCGAACTACTGCTCGACCCGCCCGCGGACGTCGCGGCCGGTCACGTACTGCTGCCCACCGCACTCATTGTCCGGGGCTCCACCGGACCTGTCCCGAGGGGTTGACCATGGAACCTCCCACCGGATACATCACCGCGCTCGACGCCATGAACCGGCACGTCAACTCGGCCCGACCGGATGCTCCGGTCCAGGTCGAACACCCCCGCCGGGCCCTGCTCGCCCCGACCCGGCAGGCCACCGCCCTCGCCCTGCGCCGGCTCGCCGACCGCATCCAGCCACGACCGTTGCCCGCCAGCCCGCGCTGCTCCTGAACCGCACCAATCCCATTCCGGTACGCACGGGACGAACAGTGTGGGTCCGGGCACGCAGAGTGGTCGAGGGCGGTGTTGCCAGGCAGACTGGTGAAGCCATGTCGCCGCTCACGCCCACTCTCCGCCTCCACGACCGCTACGTACTGCACGAGCGGATCGGTCTCGGTGGCATGTCCGAGGTGTGGCGAGGCGACGACGAGGTGCTCGGCCGGCCAGTTGCGATCAAGGTGCTCGCCGGGCAGTTCGCCACCGACCCACAACTGCGGGCCACCATCCAACGCGAGGCCCGCGCGGCCGCGCGGCTGACCCACCCACACGTGACCCAGGTGTACGACTACGCCGAGGCGACCCTGGCCGGCGGCGTCGTGGTCCCGTACCTGGTGATGGAACTCGTCGACGGTCACAACCTGGCCGACCGGCTGCGGACCGGGCCGCTTCCCTGGCCGGAGGCGGTCCGAGTGGCCGGGCAGATCGCTGCCGCGCTGGCCGCCGCGCACCGCATCGGCGTCGTGCACCGCGACGTCAAACCCGGCAACGTCATGCTCACCGACACCGGCGCCAAGGTGCTCGACTTCGGCATCGCCGCGCTCGGCGGCCTCGACAGCCAGTCCGGCGAACCGCTGATGGGCACCCCCGCCTACTTCGCCCCGGAACGGCTGACCGCCGGCCCGCCCGACCCGGCGAGCGACGTGTACGCCCTCGGCGCACTGCTCTACCGCACCCTCACCGGGCGGGCGCCACTGCCCGTGCAGAGCTGGGAGGACGCGCTGGAAGTGCACCGGCTGGGCACCCCGGTGCCGCCGCTGCGGGTGCCCGGCCTACCCGCCGACATCGCCGAGCTGACAGTCGCCAGCCTGGCCGCCAACCCGGCCGACCGGCCGAGCGCCGCGCACCTGGCCCGCCGCTTCGGCGCCGGTCAGCCGGTCGAGCCACCCACCGAGCTGCTGCGCATCCGGCCGGCCGCCCACCCGCCCACCCTGATCGACCGGTCGATGGTGGCCCGTCCCGTCCCGGCACCCGCCGCACCGGCCCGACGCCGGTCGCGTCGGCCCCTCGCCGTGCTCGTCGCGGCCGTGCTCGCGGTACTGATCGGCGTCGGCGTCCTGTTCGTGGAGAATCCGCTCGGCAACCCGGGCACACCCGACCCGGCCGAGATCGCGGCCGCGCCGTCGACCTCCGCCCCGGCCCCGGCGCCCACGACACATTCGCCGACGCCGGCCGCACCGTCGCCAACACGCCCCACCGCCAGCACCGCGCCCCCGACCGTCGGGCAGCAGCTACCGGTCAGCTTCCGGGAGGTGAGCAGCGAGTTCGCCGCCGTCCTCGCCACCGCTGTCGCCCGCGGCGACGTCGACCGGAAGACCGCCGAAGATCTGCGCGACGACCTCGCCGACCTCAACCGCCGCACCAGGGACCGCGCCGAGCGCGTCGCCGACCTACGGGACCGCATCGCCGAGCTGGTGCGGCGGGACCGTCTACCAGCGCAGACGGGCGCGAAACTGGACGCTCTGCTCGCCCGGACCGGCAGCTTCTCCACCAGCCGTACGGACGACTGATACCCACGTCGATACCGCTGGCATGATGTCCCGATGCGGACACGTCTGATCTTCGTGCGACACGGCGAGTCGGTCCACCAGCTCGAAGGAATCATCGGTGGGCCACGTGGCTGTCGCGGCCTCACCGCCCTCGGCCACGAGCAGGCACACGACCTGGCCAACCGGCTCACCGGCGAGGTTGCCGTCGACGGTCCGGTGGCGGTCTACTCGTCCGTGCTGCGCAGGGCCGTCGAGACCGCGCAACCGATCGGCGCGGCGTTCGGCGTCCGGCCCGTGGCCGACTGTGGTCTCTGCACCTGGCACACACCCCCGTACGCCGACGGCCTGCCGACCGCCCTCTTCCGTACCGACCACGCGGTGGCGGGTGGCGGCGTGTTCCGACCGTTCGAGGAGGGCAACGAGAGCTGGGCCGAACTGGTGGTCCGCGTCAGCCGCGCGATCATGGAGATCGCCCACCGGCACCGGGGCTCCACAGTGGTCCTGGTCGGCCACAGCGAGACCGTCGAGGGCGCCTTCCACGCGCTCGGCGCGCAGCCGGTCTTCCGGGCGTTCGACCTGGACGTGCCCCCGGCCTCGATCACCGAATGGACCACCGACCACGACCCCGGCGGTTGGCCGCCGGCCCGCTGGACGCTGCGCCGCTTCGCCGACACCGGGGGGTGGGCCAGAGGTTGACCGGGCCACACCGCGCGCGACCAGCTTCGGCCTGCGGCGCGGCTAGTCGGCGGCCAGGATCTGTTCGCGCAGGATCTCCGCGTGCCCGCAGTGCTGGGCAAGCTCGCGCAGCACGTGCAGGTAGACCCAGCGCAGCGGCAGCGGGCCGCGCCGGTTGCCGCGCAGCACGTCGTCCAGGCCCAGCGACGCCGTCGCGCGGTGGGAGGCCTCGCACGCCTCGCGGTGCGCTCGCTGGATCGAGGCGATCGTGTCGCCGTCGTCGAGGATGAACGACTCGTCCGGCGTGGCCGGGATGCCGATCTCGGCCCGGGGCCGACACGTGACGGCCTCGTCGAACCAGACCTTCTCCACGAACGCGGCGTGCTTCACCAGACCCAGCAGCGTCGTCCGGGACGGCACCAACGACCGGCGCGCCTGCTCCTCGGTCAGCCCGTCCAGGTAGCCGTTTAGCGCTCTGCGGTGCTCGTCGATGAACGCCTCGAACTGTGTCTGGGCTGACTGGCCGACGACATCATCGGCGAAGGTCGGAGGGAAGGAGGTCATTCCCGAAGCATTCCAAGGTCATCGCCGGCGCGCAAACACCATTACTCAGCCGAAGGAGAGAAGAGCACCGCGCTCGTCGAAGCGGGCGGTGCCCGCCCACGCGATCTCCCAGCGGTTGCCCTCCGGGTCGGCAATGTAGCCGGAGCGCCCACCCCAGGACCGGTCTGTCGGCTCCGCCACCACCGTCGCCCCCGCCGCGACGGCGGCTTCGAACGCAGTGTCGACCTCGTCGCGGCTGTCGACGTTGCAGGCCAGGGTGACCCCCGACCAGCCACCGGCCGGCGCGGGCACGCCCGGCGCCGCCTCGGCGGCCAACTCCGGCAGCGGGTAGAGCGCTAACAGCACACCACCGAGCAGGAAGGCTGACCAGCCGTCGTCACTGGCCGGCAGCTCGGGCCACCTCAACGACCGGTAGAACGACCGCAGCGCGGCGACGTCGCGTGCTCCCAGCGTGACCACTGACAGTCGGGAGGGGACGGTGCTCATGGGCCCGATCCTGCCCGGAACGTACGACAGGTGCCAGGCGTCGCAGTTCAGTCGGCGCGGCCGGAGAAGTGGTCGGCAAGCACCGGTGCCAGCACGTCAACCGAAACACCGTGCCACTCGCCGGGCAGCGTCCGGTGCCGCCCCGCTGGCAGCGCCTCGGCCACCTCCCGTGCCCAGCCGTGCAGCCGTGCATCGCTCTGCGCGCTTTCGAGCACCAACGTCGGGATCGTGAGTGCGGTCAGAGCCTCGGCAGGTAGGGCCGTGAGCAGGGTAAGGTCGTACACCAGGGTGTGCGCCAAGGCCTCCATGGCCGGCCAGCCCGGCCCGTCGCGCATCCGGTCGACGAACTCCGCGGGCACACCGATGCTGCGCTGGAAATGCAGCATCGCATCGCCCGGACGGCCGGCGGCGACCAGCTCGGTGATGTCAGCGGCCAGGCCCGGATCGTCCGTCGGCTGCTCGCCCTGCGCGAACGGCGGCTCCAGCAGGGCCAGCCGGGTGACCGACAGGCCGCCGGTCGCGGCGAGGAGCGCCAGCACCGCCCCCGAGGAGAAACCGTAGAGGGCTGCCGAACCGCCGGACGCGCCCTCGATCAGGGCCCGTAGATCCTCGACCTCCCGCTGTGGCGCGTACGGGGACGTGTCGGAACTCTGCCCCCGGCCCCGCCGGTCATAGGTCAGCGCTGTGAACTCCTCGGCCAGCTGGGCCGCCAGCGACCTCATCGGGCCCATCTCGCGGAACCCGCCCGCTGCATCCACCAGGATCACCGCAGGACCGGCGCCGCTGCGCTCGTAGGCGATGATGGTGCCGTCCGCCGAGCGGACCGTGCCGGTCGTCGCGGCCTCGACCATGCGCTCCTCCTCGTCTCGGTGACACTGCCCCACGCTAGGGGATGGGTCCGACGTCGACTGCCCGGTCAGCCGATGCTGACGCTGAGCGACTCGCCCGGGTCGGTGCCCGCGCGGGCGTACACCTCGCCGTCCGGCGTCCAGACGCCCGACCGGCCCGCCGCCTCGGTGTAGCCACCGCCGGTCGACCCGGCGAAGCTCGCCACCGCCACCCAGACCCGGTGCGCGGTGGTGATCCGGTGCGCCCGTTGGTCTATCACTGCGGCGTCGCGGGCCGACTCCAGGACGCCCGCCGCGTACACGTCGATCCCGAGCGCGGCAGTCCGCTCCGCGTGCGTGGCCACGCCGGTGTCCTTGCAGATCGCCAGCCCCACCCGCCAACCGTCCACATCGAGCACGACCGGCGCGTCGCCGGGCCGGAACCGGCGGGCCTCCGGGTCCCCCAGCCACATCTTCCGGTACGCCACCGCCGCACCGCCGCCGGTCACCGCCAGCATCGCGATGTGGTCACCGGCGACCGGCGCACCGACCAGGGCCAGCGCACCCGCCTCGGCGCACGCCCTGACCAGCGGCGCCAACAGCGGGTCGTCGACGGACACGACCGGCGCGTCCAACTCGTACCCGGTCAGCGACAGCTCCGGAAAGACCACCAACCGGGCGCGCGCCGCGCGGACCGCGGCGGCGTGCGCCCGCGCGTTTGCCGCGACATCCAGGGGTACGCACGGCGGCTGGACCACAGCGAGCCGCAGCGGGGTGCGGCTTTCCACACCCCCACCGGTGTGGTCGACCCTCGCGGTCGGGCGGTCGGCCCCATGGTCGGCTCTCAGGATGACTTCGTAACGTGGGCGCATGATTCGAACGTCCCACGCCGTGTTCGCCACCGGAACCCCCGCCGCCGCAGCGGAGCCACCACAGGACGGGATCGTCGGCTACGTCACTGACCTGGTGGAACGGCTCGGCGGGCCGGGTGCCGGCCTGGCAGTGGCGTTGGAGAACCTCTTCCCGCCGATCCCCAGTGAGGTGATCCTGCCGCTGGCCGGGTTCGTCGCCGCCCAGGGACGGATGAGTCTGGTCGGTGCGATTTTCTGGACCACGTTGGGTTCGGTGGTGGGCGCGCTCGCGCTCTACCTGATCGGCGCGGCCCTGGGGCGCGACCGGATGCGCGCCATCGTCTCCCGGCTTCCACTGGTCAAGCTCAGCGACGTGGACCGGACCGAGGCGTGGTTCCTGCGGCACGGTGTGAAGGCGGTCTTCTTCGGCCGGATGATCCCGATCTTCCGAAGCCTGATCTCCATCCCGGCGGGCGTGGAGCGGATGCCGGTGACCACGTTCCTGCTCTACACCACGCTGGGCAGCCTGATCTGGAACACCACATTCGTGCTCGCCGGCTACCTGCTGGGCGACAACTGGCACCTCGTCGAGGGCTACGTCGGCACGCTCCAGAAAGTGGTGATCGTGGTCTGCGTGGCGGGGGCCGCCTGGTTCGTCGGGTCCCGTGTGCTGAAAGCCCGCCGCGCCGCCCGCAACCCCGAGCCGACCGAGCCCGAGCAGAGCGAACTGAACGGGATGCCCGACCCGGGCGGTCGGGGCACCCTCTACCGAAGCGGATCGTGGGCCTCGGACGAGCGCTAGCCCCCTCTTCTTCTCCTCCACCCCACGCGCCACCCTTGGGTCGCGTGCGGGCGGGGCATATGACGCAGAGCAGGAGAACAGGCGTGGTGCGCAAGGCGGGCGAGGTGGTGGGGGAGCGGCGTACCGGCAGGTGGTGGCTTCGGCTCCGGCTACCCCTAGGCGTCGCCGTCGGCATCGCGACGGCCGCCGTCGAGCTCGCCTTCCTCGCCGTCGCCGCCGCCGCATCCAGCGTGCGCGCTGTCGCGCCTGCTGCCGGCCGTCGTATTGCCAGCCTGACCGACCGGTACGGGGGGCTGCTGGTGCGGATGGAACATCGCCGCCTCGCCGGGCTGCTCGCCGCGGAGGATCTGCCCGCGCCGAACACCGTGGCGACCCGGCGGCAGCTCGGCTACCTGGCCGCCCGACTGCTACCCGGCACGCTCGGCCTGCTGGCGTACGCCGTGCTCGGCGTGGGCGTGGTGCTGGCCGGGATCGTGCTGCGCTCGGCGGTGCGCGGGGAGCTGACCCTTCTCGACGCCCTGACCCAG
The DNA here is from genome assembly GCF_040649965.1 of Micromonospora sp. NPDC048843. Taxonomy (NCBI): domain Bacteria; kingdom Bacillati; phylum Actinomycetota; class Actinomycetes; order Micromonosporales; family Micromonosporaceae; genus Micromonospora; species Micromonospora sp. NPDC048843. The sequence continues at coordinate 1,857 of NZ_JBEZGJ010000149.1, read as the reverse complement.
ACCACCGTCGGGGCGGTGCTGTTACTGCTCAACGTTCAGGCCGTTGCCAGCATCGCCGCGCTGGACATCCGACTGGCGCGACGACTGCTCGGGCCAGGAAGTCGGGCCGAGCTGACACGGCGAGTCCACGAGCTGACCACCAGTCGGGCCGGGGTCATCGCCGCCGTCGACGCCGAACGGCAGCGCATCGAACGCGACCTGCACGACGGCCTCCAACAGCGGCTCGTCGCCCTCGGCATGCTGCTCGGCCGGGCCCGGCGCGCCCGCGACGCCGACCGCACCCACGCACTGCTCGCCCAGGCGCACGAGGACGTGCAACGGGCCATCGAAGAGTTGCGCGAGGTGGCGTGGCGCGTCTACCCGTCAGCACTGGACGACAGCGATCTGGGCGAGGTCCTGGCCATCGTCGCCCGCGGATCAGAGGTGCCGGTGCGGATCCGCTGCGAGCTGCCCGTCCGTCCCGAGCGGCACGTCGAGACGGTGCTGTACTTCGTGGCCTGCGAGGCGCTCACCAACGCCGCGAAACACGCCGCCGCTACCCTGGTCACTGTCGAAATCGGAGTACGGGATGGGTGGATCCGGATGCGCGTACACGACGACGGCGTCGGCGGGGCGGAACCGACCGGACGAGGGTTGTCCGGGCTGGCGCGACGGGTCGCCGCGCTGGACGGCTGGCTGCTGGTGACCAGCCCGGCCGGCGGTCCGACGACAGTGCTGGCGCAACTGCCGTGCGCCTAGTCCTCGCCGAAGACTCGACGCTGCTCCGGGAGGGCCTGACGCGGCTACTCGCCGACGAGGAGCACGAGGTGCTCGCGGCGGTCGCGACCGCCGATGAGCTTGTCGAGGCTGTCGGACGAACCCGTCCCGACGTGGTCGTCACCGACGTCCGGATGCCACCCAACCACACCGATGATGGGCTACGGGCCGCCCTGGAGATCCGTCGTCGGTGGCCCGACACCGGCGTCCTCGTGCTCTCCCAGTACGTGGAGCGGCGTTACGCCGGGCGACTGCTCGCGGACCGTCCCGAGGGGGTCGGCTACCTGCTGAAGGACCGGGTCGCCCAGGTGGATGACTTCCTCGACGCACTCGACCGAGTCGCCGCCGGAGGCACCGCCCTCGACCCGGAGGTGGTCCGTCAGGTGGTGGCCGGCTCGGAACGGCCCGACCCGTTCGGTCGGCTCACGCCACGGGAACGGGACGTGTTGCACGAGATGGCCCAGGGGCACACGAATCTCGCCATCGCCCAGCGGCTGCACGTGTCGCAGAGCGCAGTCGAGAAGCATGTCAACGCCATCTTCGACAAACTCGACCTCGTACACACAACGGGCTTCAGCCGGCGAATCCTCGCAATTCTGCGCTACCTGGGCTCGTAGGCCGGGCATCCTCGTAGGCCGGGCATCCTCGTGGGCCGGGCGTGGCGGCCGGCCCAGCCCGCGGAATCAGGGGCCGTGCAGGTGCGGGCCGGGCAAGCCATGCCGGATCTGGGGCCGTGCAGGCGCGGACCAGGCAAGCCATGCGGGATCGGACGCCGGGCACGCGGGGGCCGGGCCCGGCATGATCGACTCGGGTTCCTTGATGTCGGGGTGTCCCGGCGTCCGGGATGCCCCGCCTTCCGTGAACCCGAGTGGATCAAGCGGGTGAGGGGCGATTGGACGCCAGGGGTTCCGGTGGGTGTGGGTGGTTTGGTCGTTGGTGGGGGTTTGTGGGGTGTGGTCGGGTGCACTCGTGGGCCGGAATCATGGCCGGGCCGGGGTCGTTACATACCCTGACGATCGCAGCACCACCGACCCGCCTGCCCGACCGTGAGGGCTGGTCGCGCAGGCTGGAATGCCAGCCTCCACCCGCTCGTTACAGTCC
>NZ_JBEZGJ010000148.1:0-17943 GCF_040649965.1 Micromonospora sp. NPDC048843 | reverse complement strand
ACGCGGCACCAGGAAGCCACGCACCGGCTTCGTCCTACGCGCCGAGCGCCCGCGCCGCCGGTCGCCCTCGTTTGTCAACCGTCAGCCGGCCAGGCCCGCCTTCAGCGCGGCACCCAGCTGCACGGCGCGCCGGGCGGTCAGCGCGCAGGCCCCGAGCGCCACGGCGTCCGGGGCGATCTCCCCGTTGTTGCTCGTGTGCGAGGCGCCGTACGGGTTGCCGGCGATGAACTGGCTGGTGTCGGTGTAACCGGGGGTGACCACCACACCGCCCCAGTGGTAGAAGACGTTGAAGAGCGAGGTCAGCGTGGTCTCCTGCCCGCCGTGCGAGGTGCCCGTCGACGTGAAGGCGGAATAGACCTTGTTGACCAGCCCGCCCTGGCTCCAGAGCGGGCCGGTGGTGTCGATGAACTGCTTCAACTGGGCGGCGATCATGCCGTACCGGGTCGGCGCACCGAAGATCGCCACGTCGGCCCAGGTGAGGTCGTCGAGCATCGCCTCGGGCACATCCTGGGTTTCCAGGTGGTGCGCCTGCCAGCCGGAGTTGGAGCGGATCGCCTCGTCCGGCGCCAACTCGCGCACCTTGCGCAGGCGCACGTCGGCGCCGGCGTCCCCGGCGGCCTCACACACGGCCTGCGCCATCTGGTAGGTGGTGCCGGTGGCGCTGTAGTAGATCACCGCTACCTTGGTCTGGGCAGCCATCAGAGTGTCCCCTTCTCGTCTCGGATCAGCTCCCGCGACTACCCGCTGCGGACGTGCTCTAACGACAGCCTCCGGCGCGGCCGGCCACCGGTCCGCCGGCTCAAGTTTTCCGCAACTTCCCGGTCGTTCCGGCCCGACGTCGCGCGCGGACCGCGATCCTGGTGCCATCGGTGCCGGCGGGTTCGAGCCGCCGCCCCGCACCGGGCACCTGAACGGGGGATCGCGCTCCGCCGGCAACGGCGCTGGCGTAGCGCGATCAGGGGACGATCACCGCTCCCGCGCCCCTGCCCTCGCCTCGGCTCAGCGGACCAGGGTCGCCATCAGCCGGTCCAGCTCGGCCGCCGGGTCGACGGTGAGACCGGTGTGCACCGGCCCCGTCTGGATCATCGTGCTGCGCGGCGCGGCCAGCCAGTGGAACCGCTCACCGAGCCGCATCCGGGTCGCCGGCCCGTCACCGGAGCAGGTCCGGTCCCAGGAGTCGAGCACCGCGGCCACCGCCGGCAGGTCGACGTCGGGCGCCAGCGCGCGAACCCGGTCGGCGTCCAGGTGCGTCCGCGCGGCCAGGAAGTCGCGCTGCTGGCAGTAGAGCAACACCCCCACGTTGATCTGCTCACCGCGCTCGATGCGCGGCACGAGCCGGATCAGCGCGTACTCGAAGGGTTGCCTCATGCCCCGCTCCCCGATGGCAGCCAGTCGGCCGTGCGGGCGACCCGGCGGGACAGGTGATCCAGGTACGCGCCGCGCGCCGCGTCGGCCGTCTCGAAGTCGGCGGCGGTCAACCACTCCCCCGGCACCAGGGCCAACACCTCGGTGAGCAGCTCCGGGGTGACCTGGGGGGCCAGCTCGGCGTCGGCCTCGGCCAGCCGCGACGTGTACGGCGCCAGCACGTGATCCTCCGCGCGGTAGGCCCGGTGCACAGCGGCCTCGGCGCGCGGCCAGTTGTGGTGGAAGTACAGCGAGGCGCCGTGGTCGATCAGCCACAGCTCGCGGTGCCAGACGAGCAGGTTCGGGTTGCGCCAACTCCGGTCGACGTTCTCCACGTACGCGTCGAACCAGAGCACCCGGGAGGCCAGCGCCGGGTCGACGGGGTGCGCCACCGGGTCGAAGCCCAGCGCCCCGGGCAGGAAGTCCATCCCAAGGTTGGCGCCGCCGCTGCTGCGCAGCAGCTCCTGCACCTCCTGGTCGGGCTCGGCCCGCCCGATCACCGGGTCGATGTCGAGGACCACCAGCGGCGGCACCCGCAACCCCAACCGGCGCGCCAGCTCACCACAGATCACCTCGGCGATCAGCGCCTTGGGCCCCTGCCCGGCGCCGCGGAACTTCGCCACGTAGGTGCCCAGGTCGTCGGCCTCCACCACGCCCGGCAGCGACCCACCCTCGCGCAGCGGGGTGACGTAACGGATCGCGGTGACCTGACGGAGCACGCCGCCCACCCTACTGGGGCCGACCGGGACGGGTGGCGGGCCGGCCCAGACCGGCACGAGCGGGTCAGTCGAGCTTGTCGCGCAGCTTGTCGACCTGGGTCTGCAGGCGATCCACAGCGTTGTCGTTGTTGACGAACGTGGTGATGCCCGCGGCCAGGCCGAGCCCGATCAGCACGGCCAGGATGCTGAGCACCAGGCCGCCGATCGACACGCCACGACCGGTGACCCCGGGTCGGCGCGCCATCTTGAGGCCGACGATGCCGAGGATGATCCCGATGATGCCGAGCACCAACCCCAGCCAGGCGAGGATCGCCGTCAACACGCTGAACAGACCGGCCACTCCGAACACCAGGGCGAAGGTCGCCGCGGCGCTCGTCTTCGCGCGCGCGTCCCCCCGATGGCCACGGGATCCGGCCGTTACGCCGGCGCCCCGCGCCGGCTCGCTTGCGGCAGTCATGAGATTCCCTTCCGTACGCGCGGCGCGCGCACTTCCGGCGAGCCGCATTCCCCCGACGACCGCCGTTACGCCTCCCACCAGCAGGAGTGTCGGTGGTCGGCCCTAGGCTGGCCACCCGGCCACCCAACCGGCCTTGCTGGCCACCCGGCCACGAAACGGAGCGCCCGATGCCTGTCGACCTCAGCGCGGCAGACGCGCTGGCGCTGCGGATGACCAGCCTGCTGCTGCGCCCACACCCGAGCACCCACCCCGGCACCGTCGCCGAGGTGGTCGAGTGGTTCGGCGCGATGCAGGCACAGGACCTGGCCAGCGGGCTGTGGTCGCTGGGCGCCCGGCTACCCGGTCAGAGCGTCACCGACGTGCAGGCGGCGTTGGAGCGACGCGAGGCGCTGCGCACCTGGCCGATGCGGGGCACCGTGCACCTCGTCCCGCCCGCCGACGCCCGCTGGATGCTGGAGCTGACCGGCGTACGATCCCTGGCCGGCGCGGCGACCCGGCGGGCGCAGCTCGGGCTGACCGAGGCCGACGCGGACCGGGCGGCGGAGGTCCTCGGCGCCGCGTTGGCCGGCGGCGGTCGGCTGACCCGCGCGCAGTGCCTGGCCACCCTGCGGGCGGCCGGCCTGGGCACCGACGGGCAGCGTGGCTACCACCTGCTGTGGTATTCGAGCGTTCGCGGCGTGACCTGCGTGGCGCCGAACGTCGGCACCGAACAGACCTTCGCCCTGCTCGACGAGTGGGCACCCACGTCCCACCGGCTGGAGCGGGATGAGGCGCTGTCAGTGCTCGCCCACCGCTACGTTCGCGGGCACGGCCCGGTCACCGACCGCGAGTTCGCCGGGTGGAGTGGCCTCACAGTGACCGACGCCCGGCGCGGCCTGGCCGCCGCCGACGACGCGCTGAGCACGGTACGCGTCGACGGCACTCCGATGTACGTCGACGCGGCGGTGGCCGACGCGCCACGCACCGCGCCGGACGACGTGCTGGCGCTGCCCGGCTTCGACGAGTATCTGCTCGGCTTCCGGGACCGCACGCTGATGCTCGACCCCGCCCACCAGGCGGCCGTCGTGCCGGGCAACAACGGCATCTTCCAGGCCACAGTGGTCCGCGCCGGGCGCGTGGTGGGCGTGTGGAAACGCAAGGTCGGCCGCACCGCTGTCACAGTGACGATCCAGCCGCTCAGGGCGCTCGACGTCGCCGCGCGGGCCCGGGTGGAGCAGGCGCTCGGGCGCTACGCCGACTTCCTCGGGCTGCCGGCCCGCTTCGACTGGCTGACCTGACCCGGTGGCGGTTACTGCCGCGGCGGTGCCGGGTCGGCCGGTCGTGGGCGGGCGGCGCTGAGCAGGTCGACGATCCGGGCCACCCGGGGGTCCGCGCGGATCTGCGCCACGCTGGCCGGCAGCGGCAGCCGCCAGTTCGGATACTCGTCGACGGTGCCCGGCATGTTGGGTTGGCGCACCTCACCCAACACGTCGTAGAGGGAGACGCCGAGCAGCCGGGTCGGGCTGGCCGCGAGCGCGGCGTGCATCGCCACCACCACCTCACCGTCGTCGGGCGTGGTTGCCGGTTCAGCCGACTCGGACCCCGGCGTCGGCTCGGGCAGCAGGTTCTCGGCAGCCAACATCGTGAGCAGCCGGTCCCGATCGGCGGTGGCGCGGGCCCGCTCCACCGCCACGTCGGTGCCGAGCAGCTTCAACTCGTCGCGCACCCGCACGTGCTCACCGGTCAGGAACCCCGGCGCGGTGGGCAGGTCGTGGGTGGAGATGGTGGCGAGGGCGTTTCGCGGCCACCGGGCCGGCGGGACGAAGTCACCGGCCTCGTCGCGTGCGAACCACAGCACTGTCGAGCCGAGCATGTTGCGCCCCCGCAACCCTCGGGTCACCGCCGGTTGGACGGTGCCGAGATCCTCGCCGACCACCACAGCGCCGGCCCGGTGCGCCTCCAACGCGAGGATGCCGAGCATCGCCTCGGCGTCGTAGCGCACGTAGGTGCCCTCGGCCGCGCCGCCGCCCGGCGGCACCCACCACAGTCGCCACAGGCCGGCGACGTGGTCGACCCGCAGGCCACCGGCGTGCCGCAGGACGCGGCGCAGCATGTCCCGGTACGCGGCGTAACCGGTGGCGGCGAGCCGGTCCGGGCGCCACGCGGCGAGCCCCCAGTCCTGACCGAGCTGGTTGAAGTCGTCCGGTGGCGCGCCGACCCGCACGCCCTGGGCCAGCACGTCGGCGAGCTGCCACCCGTCCGCGCCGCCCGGGTCGATGCCGACGGCCAGGTCGTGCACGACACCGACCGGCATCCCCGCCGAGCGGGCCGCCGCCGTGACGGCGTCGAGCTGCTCGTCGCAGAGGTGTTGCAGCCAGGCGTGGAAGGCGACCCGGTCGGCGAGGCGGCGACGCTGCTCGGCGACCGCAGGGGCGTCCGGGTGGTGCAGCTCCGCCGGCCAGGCCCGCCAGTCGTTGCCATGCCGCTCGGCGAGCGCGCACCAGGTGGCGAAGCTGGTCAGCGCCGGGTCCGCGGCAAGATCCATCGGCTGGGCGTACGGGTGCAGCAACTCCAGGGCGCGCCGCTTGGCGGACCACACCTCGTCGTAGTCGATCAGGGGCCCCCGGTCGGGACGCAACGCGTCGACCACCGCACGGGTCGCCGGGTCGGCCGCCCGGTACGCGGCGGTGTCGCTGACCCGCAGGTAGAGCGGATTGACGAAGCGTCGACTGGCTGGCGAATACGGCGAGGTGGCCACCGGGTGCGCCGGCCCGACCGCGTGCAGCGGGTTGAGCAGCACCAGACCCGCCCCGTTGGCACCGGCCCAACCGGTGAACTCGGCGAGATCACCGAGGTCGCCCATGCCCCAGGAACGCTCCGAGGTGAGCGCGTAGAGCTGGAGCATCCACCCCCAGCTCGACGGCGGCACCGGCAGCCGGCGCGGCACCACCACCAGTGTCACCTCGCGGTCGGCGCAGGTCAGCCGGTGCCAACCCAGCGGCAGGTCGGCCGGCAACTCACCGTCGACCGCGCGGCGGCCACCGTCCTCCAGGGTCACCACCCCCGGGCCGGGCAGCGCCCGGCCGCGACCGTGGGTGAGCACGACAGTCTCCGGAAGGGCACTCCGGTCGACGGCACGGGCGGCGACGAGCGCGTCGGCGATCGCCGACGGGCTGGTGGCGTCCACGCCGAGCAGCCCCAGCACACCCACCACGGTCTCCGGTGCGACATCGACGCGGCGGTGCCGCCAATCCTCGTACCAGGTGGAAACACCGTGCGCGTTTGCCAGCGCGGCCAATCGTCGATTCATCCCGCCCCCGCCTCACGACGAAACCTGCAACCACCCTGCCACGCCAGCCCACACGCCGCAGGACACGGCGCCCCGCGCGCCCTCGCCGCGCCGATCTTGCACTTTCTGTCCCGACAGAAGGGGCAATCCATCTCATGCCGACAACCGAAAGTGCAAGATCGGCGCGAAAATGGGGCGTCAGTCGGCGAGCGCGCCGGCGGCCCGACCCTCGTGCAGGGTCAGGTTGCGGCCGTTGGCCGGGTCGAACAGGTGGATCTTCTCCAGGTTGAACCAGACTCGGCGCGTCTGCCCCTCGGCTACCGGGGACTCGGCTGACAACCGGGTCACCAGATTGCCGCCGCCGCCGGCGAAGTCGGCGGCGCCCGCGTCGGCGGCCAACTCCTCCAACTCGGCGGCGCTGGCCTTCTCCCCCTCGACCGTGAAGTAGACGTACTTGTCCGAGCCCATCGACTCGACGATGTCCACCGGCGCCTCGAACTCCATGCCCCGCCGACGGGTGTCGTCGTCGACCAGTTCGGCGTCCTCGAAGTGCTCGGGCCGGATGCCGAGGATCAGCTCACGGGGCGCGTCGGCCGCCTCCAACTCCCGGCGGACCCGGTCACCGATCGGCACCGTGCCCAGCGCGGTGTGCAGCTCGCCGTCCTGCACGGCGGCGTGCAGGAAATTCATCGACGGCGAGCCGATGAAGCCGGCAACGAAGAGGTTCTTCGGGTTGTCGTACAGCTCCTGTGGCGGCCCGACCTGCTGCACCGCACCCCCGCGCATGATCACCACGCGGTCGCCGAGGGTCATCGCCTCGGTCTGGTCGTGGGTGACGTAGACGGTAGTGGTGCCGAGCTGCTTCTGCAGGCGGGACACCACCGTGCGCATCTGCACCCGCAGCTTGGCGTCGAGGTTGGACAACGGCTCGTCCATCAGGAACGCCTTCGGCTGGCGGACGATCGCCCGGCCCATCGCCACCCGCTGACGCTGGCCACCGGAGAGGTTGGCCGGCTTGCGGTCCAGCAGCGAGGTCAGCTCCAGCACCTTCGCCGCCTCGTCGACCTTGCGGTCGATGGTCTCCTTGTCGAGCTTCGCCAGCCGCAGCGGGAACGCCATGTTCTCCCGCACTGTCATGTTCGGGTACAGCGCGTACGACTGGAACACCATGGCGATGTCCCGGTCCCGGGGGGCCTTGTCGTTGACCCGCTGCCCGGCGATACGCAGCTCACCGGAGCTGATGTCCTCCAGCCCGGCGATCATGTTGAGGGTGGTGGACTTTCCGCAGCCCGAGGGCCCGACCAGGATCACGAACTCGCCGTCGGCGATCTCCAGGTCGACGTCCTGCACGGCGACGGTCCCGTCCGGGAAGCTCTTGCTCACCTTGTCCAGCACGATGTCAGCCATGACTACCCACCTATCCCTTTACCGCGCCGGAGGTCAGACCGGACACGATGCGACGCTGGAAGAAGAGAACGAACAGGATGATCGGAACGGTGATCACCACGGCGGCGGCGCAGATCGCCCCGGTGGGGTCCTCGAACTGCGACGCACCGGTGAAGAACGACAGCGCGGCCGGCACCGTGCGGGAGCGCTCGGTCGAGGTCAGCGAGATGGCGAACAGGAAGTCGTTCCAGCAGAAGATGAAGACCAGGATCGCCGTGGTGAACAGCCCGGGTGCGGCCAGTGGCGCGATCACCCGGCGGAACGCCTGGGCCTGGGTGGCGCCGTCCATCTTCGCTGCCTTCTCCAGATCCCACGGGATCTGCTTGAAGAACGCCGACAGCGTGTAGATCGCCAGCGGCAGCGCGAAGGTGATGTACGGCAGGATCAGCCCCAGCCAGGTGTCGAAGATCTTGAGCTGACGCTCGATCTCGAAGAGCGGCGACACCAGTGACACCTGGGGGAACATCGCGATCAGCAGGGAGACGCCGACCAGCAGCTTCTTACCGGGGAAGTCCAGCCGGCTGATCGCGTACGCGGCCATCGCGCCGAGCACCACTGCGACCAGCGTGGCGATCAGCGCGACGCCGATCGAGTTGACCAGCGCCCGGACGAACTGGTCGGTGTCGAAGATGGTCCGGTAGTTGTCCAGCGTCCATTCGCGGGGGATGAAGTTCCCGTCGGTGAGGGTGGCCGGTGTCTTGAACGACAGCGACGCGATCCACAGCACCGGGACCAGCGCGAAGACGACCACGAGGACGTCGAGCAGACCCCAGCGCAGCTTTGCCCTGGTAGTGGTTTCGACAGCCATGTCAGCGCCTCTCTCCGTCGTCGCTGCCCGGAGCAGCGGTGCCGAACAGCTTCACGAAGACGAAGGCGATGATCGCCACGGTGATGAAGATCAGCACCGACATCGTCGAACCGATGCCGAGGTTGAGGCCCCGGATCAGGTTGTTGTAGGCGAGCATCGACACCGACGACGTCTCGTTGCCTCCGGCGGTCAGCACGAAAATGTTGTCGAAGACCCGGAACGCGTCAAGGGTGCGGAACAGCAGCGCGACCAGGATCGCCGGCTTCATCACCGGCAGCATCACCTTGGTGAACTTCTGCCAGGCGGTCGCGCCGTCGGTGGAGGCCGCCTTGAGCAGGTCCTCGGGGACCAGCGCCAGCCCGGCCATCAGCAGCAGCGCCATGAACGGGGTGGTCTTCCAGATCTCCGCCAGCATGATGATCGCCAGGGAGCTGGCCCGTTCGGTGAGCGGCGCGCCGTCGCTGAACAGGTCGGCCAGGTAGCCGGTGCCGGGCGTCCAGGCGTACCGCCAGGAGAACGCGGCGACCACCGTGACGATCCCGTACGGGATCAGCGCCGAGGTCCGGACCAGGCCGCGCCCGATGATGGTGCGGTGCATGATGATCGCCAGGCCCATGCCGAGCACCAGCTCGACGGCCACGGTGACCACCGTGATCAGCATGGTCACCCCGAACGCCGTCCACCAGAACTCGTTGGTGAGCACAGTGACGTAGTTCTCCAGCCCGATGAACTCACGCTGGTCGGGGAAACGCAGGTCGAAGCGCTGCAACGAGAGCCAGACCGAGTAGATGATCGGGTACGCGGTCACCGCGATCATGACCAGCGCGGCCGGCGCGCAGAGCAGCAGGCCGAGCCGGCGTTCGGCCTTCTTGTTCTCGCTCAACGGGGGCTTGCGACGGCCACCACGCTGGGTGGGCACTGTGGCGCGCCGGTCGGTGGATTCGCTGGTCTCGTCGGCGGCGACATCGGCGCCGGTCGGCGTGGCGTTGATGCTCACGGCAGGACCCCCTTGGATTGGAGGGCGTCGGCGATGGCGCCGCGCAGCTCGTCGGCGGTCTGCTGCGGGCGGATGCCGGACGGCGGCGACAGGATCGCCGACATCACTGTGGAGATGCTCTGGTAGGCGGGGGTCAGCGGACGCGTCGCCGGTTCCTTCAGCTCCTCGAGGATGGTGTCCTTCATCGGGTACGCCTCGGTCATCTCCGGGTCGTCGAAGACCGCCTCGATGGTCGGCGGCACACCGTCGTTGATGGCGGAGAACTTCTGGTGCTCGGCGCTGCGGATGCACCGGGCCGCCTCGAAGGTCTGCTCCGGGTGCTTGGAGTAGGAACTGACCGCCAGGTTGACCCCACCGATGGTGACCTTGCTGGGGGTGCCCTCGTCGATGCCCGGGATCCGAGCCCAGCCGACCTGCTTGGCCAGCTCCGGGTTCGCCTCCTGGAGAGCCGGGTAGACGAACGGCCAGTTCACCTGGAACGCGCCCGCGCCGGACTGGAACTCCAGCCGAACCGGGTCCTCGGTGGCGTTGCTGAACGACGGCGAGGTCACGCCCGACGTGGCGAACTTCTTCAGCTGCTCCAACGCCCGGACCGTGCCCTCGTCCATCACGGCCTTCGTGCCGTCGTCGCTGAGGATCTTCCCGCCGGCGCTTTCGGCAAGGGTGTTGTAGAGGACGACCAGACCCTCGTACTGCGCGCCCATGGTGAGCACCTGGTACGGCTTGCCCTGGTCCTTGAGCTGCTGGGCCGCGCTGATCATCTGGTCCCAGGTGGTCGGCGGCTGCGGCACCAGGTCCTTGCGGTACCAGAGCAACTGGACGTTTGTGTTCTTCGGCGCCGCGTACAACTTGTCCTCGTACCGGGCGGTGTCCAACGGCCCGGCGAGGGTGCCCTGCTCGACCTCGGCCTTGTCCTGGCCGGTCCACTCGCGGATCCAGTCGGCGCTGGCGAACTCCTGGGTCCAGGTGACGTCCAGCCCGAGCAGATCCATCCCGCTGTCCTCGGCGGCCAGTCGGCGCACCATCTGCACCCGCTGGTCGTCGGCCTGCCGGGGCAGCACCCGGTAGGCGATCTCGTACCGTCCCTGGGCCTGCGCGTTGCAGTCGTCGACGACCTTCTGCAGGTTTTGCTCGGGCGGGTAGTACAGGTTGATCGTCGGTGGGCCACCAGCGTCGTCCGCGCCACACGCGGCCAACGGCGCCACAAGTGCCAGCGCGGCAGCCGCCGCGCCCAGCCGAACAACCGGCCGGCGTCGGTGTCGAGCCGTTTCGGGGTCCGTCATCGCCCTCCCCCTCTCCTCGGCGAAAGACCGGGGAGGGCATCCGTGCCCCGGCGCACGGCGAGCCGATCCCGAGCCGGCAAGCTGCGGAAACTCCGGCCCGGATGCTCTGTAGCGGCTACTCTGCCCCACCCGTGAAGTCGCGAAACCTGGCTGTCACAGCGGAAGTCCACACCGCTATATCGTGACGCCGAATAGCAAGGTAGTATGTGTCGCATGGTAGCGGCGGAGAGCCAGTCCATCGACGACAACGACCGGCAGACCCAACTCCTGCGGGGCGCGCTGGACATGTGCCTGCTGGCGCTGCTGGCACGCGAGCCAGCGCACGGCTACGAGCTGGTTCGGCGAATGGAGACGGCCGGCTTCGGCGCCATCAGCTACGGCACCATCTATCCCCTGCTGACTCGCATGCGCCGACTCGGCCTTGTCGCTCACGAACAGCAGGTCAGCCCGACCGGCCCGCCCCGAAAGGTCTACGCGCTGACCGGGTCCGGTCGGATCCACCTGGATGCCTGGCAGAAACAGTGGAACCGCTTCACCGACACCGTCGACGCCGTTCTCTGTCCGCTCGACCACAACCCCACGAGGAGTTGACCCATGGACACCATCGACCGCCTTCTGGGCGAGGCCGACCAGACGTGGCGCGGGGACGGGGTCGGCTCGGCCGATCGGGCGGCACTCGCCGCGGACCTGCGCCTCGACCTACGGGCCGCGGCTGCCGACGGGGGCGATCCCACGCAGTTGATCGGCGATGACGTGGCCGGCTTCGCGCGGCGGCTCGCCGACGAGGCTGGCGTCCAGCGGGTGCGTGGCGACTACGGCCGCATTCTCGGCACCGCGCTGATCGGCGCGCTGCTCGGTGTCGTGCTCGGCTTCGGCCTCCTGATGGCGGCCTACCCGGCCTTCGTCCGCATGGTCGACATCCCCCGCTCGATCGACGTACCGGTCCAGCTCGCCGTCGCCGTCTACTACGGCATACCGGCCGCCGTGGTCGTCACGGGAGCGGTCATCGCGGTGCGGACCCGGCTTCGCGACCTGCCCAGGATCCGGCGGACGGCTCAGTTGATGAGCGTCCTCATGCCGGTGGCCGGCATCGTCATCACGCCGATCACCGTCGCCTTCGCCTGGACCACCGACTACAGCGCGGCACCGCCGGTGGTGATCGCGGAGATCGCCATGGTCCTGGCCGCGCTCGCGGGCGCCACGGTGCTGGCGCGTCGCTTGTCACTGCGCGAGGGCCGGACCGACTCCGACACCTCGCACCCGGAAGCCACCAGAGTCAACCCCGCCTGACGGTACGAGCAGCGCCAGTCCGGAGTATGACAGGTGTAAGCTGCGCGTATGACAGAGCCTCAGCGCCGCTTCACGATCTCCGTCCCCCCAGACGTGAGTCAGATCCTGGAGAGCCAGGGCAACCGCATGGCCAGTGCCTACGTCACCGAGTCGGTGCGTCGGCGCAAGCGGGTGGAGCAGCACAAGGAGTTGTTGCTCGCCGCCGGCATTCACATCACTGAGCAGGGTGTGGCCGAGGCTCGGGCCCGCCGCCTGGGCGTGGAGGCTGAGTGGCCTGCGGAGCGGTTCGAGGCGGAGCGCGCCAAGATCCGCGCCGCCATGGAGGCCGAGATGAACGGTGACGACACCGCGCCCCGCGCCGACGCCGCATGACCTCGGAGACAACACCACCAGTTCGGCTCATCCTGGACCGGTCGGCCCTGCTGGGATACGCCGTCCTCCGGACGGTGCACGTGGGCGAGCCCGTCCACGAGGTGATTGAGGACGGGGTGCGGTTCGGGGTGCCGGTGGTGGCAGCGACCGAAGCGTTGACCATGGCGACCGGCAAGGACCTGGCCCTGCTGCACAAGCTGCTGGCCTTGACTTCCTGCGCGCTTCTACCCGAGCAGGCGGAGGATCTACCGGAGCTGACCTTCTGGCAGCGCAGGACCCGCCGTTTCGACCTGGCCGCAGCCGCCGTGGCGGGCCTGACCCACGACGCCGCGGTGCTGACCAGTGAGGGGCCCGGATACTCCGACGGGGTGCCACTGATCCCCTTTCCGGGATGAACGACGGCTGCCCGAGCGTCAACCCCGGGCCCTGGCCCAGGAGAGGAAGCGCTCGGTCATCCCGGTCGGCGGATGATCCGGGTGGAGTTGGGTGAGCTGGTTCGTCGCCTCGTGCATCAGAGTGCCGAGGTAGATCAGCAGCGCGGTCCGGCTGGTCCGGTACTCCGTCAGCAGGGCGAGCTTGGCCGGTTGGCAGGGCCACTCGGCGCCACAGTTGCGGCACCGCCACAGCGGGCGCATGGCGACATGCGGGACGGGCGGCCGGACCACCATCACCGCCACCACGTCGAGGGCTGCTGGCCTGTCGGGGTGAGCACATCGACCTCCTCGGGGACGGGGACGGGGCCGCTCCCGCAAGGGGGAAACGGGAGCGACCCCGGAGGGCAGGGCCCACCGCCGCCATTCCGGCCACCAGCGGACCCGCCACTGGTGACAGTCTGGTGATGAGGCGACTACCGTCGATACGTGCTCGCGCCATCTGTGCAGCTCAGCGGTCCAGGTGAGCACCCATGACGGACACGCCGAGCCAGACTGAGCGAAGGTTGGGGAATCGATGGGGACCGTCACCGACTACGTGCTGGAGGAACTGCGTCTGTTCCGGACGGGGTCCGGGCTCAATCAGGACGACTTCGGCCGGGGCATCGGCTATTCGGGTTCGCACGTCAGCTCGGTGGAGACCGGCGGGCGACCGCCCACGAAGGAGTACATGAGGGCTGTCGACACCCACCACCAGACCGGCGGACGCTTCCTCCGCATGCTGGACGGGTTGGCCCGGCTCGACGCCGAGCCGGCCTGGCTGCGCGAGTGGATCGAGTTCGAACGGGAGGCCACCACGCTGCGCTGGTTCGAGTTGGCGTACGTGCCGGGCCTGCTCCAGACCGAGCGGTACGCCCGCGCGACGTTGGCCGGTGGACGGTTCGACGCCGAGGACGTGGACCGGATCGTCGCCTCCCGGCTGGAGCGCCAGGCGATCCTGCAACGCCCGCGCCCGCCGCAGCTCATCGCCGTGCTGGACGAGGCGGTGCTGCGCCGACCGGTGCTCGACCAGCCGGGTCTGATGGTCGAGCAGTGCGAGCACCTAGCCCAGTTGACCGCGGCGGAGCATATCCAGGTGCACATCGTCCCGACGGATGCTGGGATGTACCTGGGGCTGGCCGGTCAGTTCATCATCGCCGAAATGCCGGACGGTGAGCGGGTAGCTCACGCCGACAACCAGCTCACCGCGCAGTTCGTCGATGCACCGACCGACGTCGCTAAGCTGGCGAAGACGTGGGAGATCGTGCGGAACGAGGCGCTCCCCCGCCGGCAGTCAACCGAGCTGATCAAGGAAGTGGCGAAGTCATGGGCATGCTGACCCCACAGTGGCGAAAGTCGACCCGGTCCGGCGGCAACGGCGGATCCTGCGTCGAGGTCGCCGACAACCTGCCGAGCGTGGTGCTGGTGCGCGACACCAAGGACCGCGACGGCGGCACCCTGCACGTCGACCCGACGGCCTGGAAGGCGTTCGTCGAGTACGCAAAGCAACACTGAGCGCGAAACTCGGAGACCGGGTCCGGTCGAAGCGCTGAGCGGCAATGACTCCGCCACGCGGCGCTTGGTCCACGGGCGCCCCGCCCGGACCGGGCATGCTGGGACGATGATCGCGCGCTTCAAGGACCTCTGTCTGGACGCCGCCGACCCGCTCGCACTCGGTGCCTTCTGGGCCCGGATGCTCGACGGTGACGTGGCCGATGCCGGTGACGACGACACCCGGGTGGACCCCCGCTCGGCGCGCTCCGACGCCGAGTCGATCTGGGTGAACAAGGTGCCGGAGCCTCGGGTCGGCACGACTCGCGTACACCTGGATCTGCGGTTGGCCGACGCGGACCCGGCGGCGCTGCTCGCGGACGGCGCCCGGCTGGTCCGCGAACCGGGCGGCGACGCGTCCTGGTGGGTGTTGGACGACCCGGAGGGCAACGAGTTCTGCGCGTTCCCGGCCCGCGACGGCACCCGACCGGGCCCGTTCGAGCTGGTCGTCGACTCGGCCGACCCGGCGGCGCAGGCGACCTGGTGGGCCGGGGTGGTCGGCGGCACCGTCGAGCACGAGCCGAGCACCTCGTCGGTGGTCGGCGCGTCCGGGTTCCCCTGGGAGTACTGGGTGTTCGTCGGGGTGCCCGAGCCCAAGACGGTCAAGAACCGGCTGCACTGGGACGTCGACCTGGTCGACCCGGAGCCGATGGCGCTGATCGCGGCGGGCGCGACCCTGCTGCGGGAGCCGCTCGACGAGTCGCACTGGTGGTGGGTGCTGGCCGACCCCGAGGGCAACGAGTTCTGCGCCTTCGCCCCACGCCCTACCGGGTGAACGACCGACTACCGAGCGCGGGCGTCGTCGGCTAGCGTTTTCCTAGCGCCGTAGCCGGCGCGTTCGCCGCCGCCGTCGACACGCCTCCGGCCGACCCCTGCCTGCCCGATCGGTTGGTAATCGCGGGAACGTCCCACCGCCGCTCCTCCGGTTCGGCAGGATCGTC
Organism: Micromonospora sp. NPDC048843; assembly: GCF_040649965.1. Classification (NCBI taxonomy): domain Bacteria; kingdom Bacillati; phylum Actinomycetota; class Actinomycetes; order Micromonosporales; family Micromonosporaceae; genus Micromonospora; species Micromonospora sp. NPDC048843. The sequence continues at coordinate 2,997 of NZ_JBEZGJ010000148.1, read as the reverse complement.
CCAACGAGGAGGTGCCGTCGTGCAGGACACCCGCGCTCTCGCCCTGACGTTCGAGGTGAGCGGCCTGCCACCGGTCAAGACCGAAGCGTTGTCCATCTTCGCCGCCGGGCACCGGCAGGCGACGAGGGTCCGCACCCTGCTCCAGGCCGCCCTCGCCGCGGCTCAGCGCACCGGCTGGACGCCGTTGCCCGGGCCGATCGAGGTGGACCTGGTGTTGCGCTGCCCGCCCGGGCACCGTACGTCCGACGCCAGCACCCTGCTCGGCGGCGTCTGTGCGGTGTTGCAGGACAAGAAGCGGGTGTCGACCATCGGCCTCGCCCACCTCGGCGTCCTGGTGGACGTCGCCCTGTACGACGACGACCGGCAGATCCGCCGGTTGTCGTACCACGAGGAACCGGCGGAGGAATTCTCGTACCAGGTGCGGGTCGCCGCCGTACCGACCGGGGTTTGACCGACGTCCGTGGTGGGGTATCGCGGACGCCGACGAAGGGAGCACCGATGTCGGAGCCACATGTCACGCTCGACCCCCGCGGGCTCGATCCTGTGCAGCAGAAGCTGCGCGGCCCGCTGGAGGAGCAGCTGACCTCGGCGCTTCAGGCGGCCACCGACCGGGTCCGCTCCGGCTACGCCGGCGAACCGGTCGAGCAGGTCTGCCAGCGACTGTTGGAGGAGACCCGCTCCGGGTTGCATCCCGACATCGCTGCCGGGTTCAACCCGGACATGGACGAGTTCTGCCGGGTCGCGGTGTCGATCGTCCGGCGCGAGGCCGGCTGAGCCGCGGCGGCTCTCAGTATCGGCTGAGCTGGGCGTACGGGCTGAGCACGATGCGTGGCGACAGCGCCGGGTCCAGCCAGTTGAGCACGTCGACCAGGTGATCGTTGGCGAGGGAGACGCAACCAGCGGTGGCGTTGCCGGCGCTGGTGCTGAACTGGTGCAGGAAGATTCCGCTGCCCGCGTTCGGCACCGGCTTCGGCACGTTCGGCGGCATGTTGTAGGTGATCACCGCGAAGTGCGTGTACGCGGGGACCTCCTTCCACAGTGCTTCGCTGGCCCCGCCCGGGTTGGTCGCACTCTGCTGGAAGGTGTTGTAGAGCGCTGACGACGGATTCTCGTTCCACCAGTCACCGCTGACCAGCCGGTGGTAGGGGAATCGCACGCCCGGGTTGGCGGCGATGCCGTACATGGTGGGGCCGATCGAGTAGACGCCGGTCGGCGTGGTCGGCACACCCTCCACGTGGTTGTCGCTGAAGCCCTTCGAACCGATCCGGGCGGGCAACGACGCCGAGGCCGGCTGCCAGGTGCTCCGGACCCGCACGAACGCCTCCAGCGTGGCGTAGGTGGTGGTGTAGCTGCTGGCCCCGACGATGATCACCTGCTTCGTCTCCGCCGGCAGCGTGCTCAATGCGCTGGCGCGGTTGTGGGGCTGCCACTTCGGCAAGGGTCGCTGCACCGCGGCCGTGCCCCAGCCCGGCCGCAGCGGCCCGTCCGCCGCGAGCGCGGGCGCGGCCGGGGTGAGCGCCGCCGGGGCGACCAGACCGGCCGCCGCGCCGAGGAGGAGAGATCTGCGCTTCATGCCGCCATCCTGACAGTCGAACCGGCGCGCGGTCTGCCCCGCTCGCAACGGTAGAACGATTCGCGGGCCGGGTCAGGACCGGGTCCGCAACTACCCGGCCCTGACCCTCGGCCGTCCGGCAGGGAAGCGGGCAGCTCCGGCACCCCGCCGCGCGGGCGTGGCACGACGCCACGCGCCAGAACGGGGTGAGCCAGCCACTTCGCACTCAGCTCCACGGTGCTCACCCGCCGAACGCCGACGCGCCCCCGACACACCCCGAAGGGCCGTGAGCGCCGGACCAGGCTAGGCGGGCTCCGACCGGCCGGACAAGCCGCGTCGGACGACCGGCGGCAGGACTGATCCCACGCTCAAAATCGGGCAGGTCGGCGTAACGCGACCATGATCGCCGACGCTGTTCGGTTTCGGTACGGTCAGAAGTGGCGCAGCAGGTCCCGGAACGCGGCGAGCCGCAGCACCCCGTCGTCGGTCGGGTCCAGCTCGTCGTCCTCCAGCACCCAGGTGTTCGCGTTCGGAATGAACACCGCGTTCAACCCGGCGGCACGCGCCGGCAGGATGTCGGACTTCGGGGAGTTGCCGATCATCCACGCGCCGTCCGGCGCGAAGCCGTGCTCCCGAGTGAGCCACCGGTACGTGTCGACGTTCTTCTCGGCGACGATGTGCGCGGCGCCGAAGTGGTGCAGCAGACCGCAGGCGTCCAGCTTGCGCTGCTGCTCCTCCTGGTCGCCCTTGGTGAGCAGCAGCAACTCGTGCCGGCCGGCCAGCTCGTCGAGTGCGTCGGCCACCCCGGGCATCAGCTCCACCTGGTGCTCGACGAGGGCCACCGCCAGCCGGTCGATCTCCTGACGTTCGGTGTCGGTGGCCGGCCGCTCGCGCAGCCGCTCCAGGCACTCCGCCAGGCTGCGCAGGAAGACCTTGCTGCCGTACCCGTGCGCCACCGCGTTGGCCCGCTCGATGTCGTCGAGAACGACCCGCAGCGCGGCCCGGTCCAGGGTGGGGTGGTCCAGCCAGCCCAGGAAGTCGTCGATCACCCGCTCGAAGACGACGTTGTTCTCCCACAACGTGTCGTCCGCATCAAAGATCAACACTTGCGCCTGTCGTCGCGCCGCCACGTCGACCGTCATGCCATGCCCTCCCCGTGCAACAGCCCCCAAGGCCGAGAGACAGGATAGGCGGGAGATCGATGGGAGATCTTCCTGATTTTCGTGAACCGTTCCGGCGCGGCCGTCGTCGAGCGGAGGCGACATCCATGATGATTCCCGCCCAGGTTCGGGACGGCTCGTGAGGAGTACGGCATGGTCACCAGAAAGTGGGTCACCGGCGCGGCGATGCTGGCCTGCGCCAGCGCGCTGGTGGCGTGCCAGGGCGGTGCTGGGGCTACGAGCACGCCGGCGTGCGTACCGTCGACGTGCACGTGCGACGGCTGC
>NZ_JBEZGJ010000147.1:0-17944 GCF_040649965.1 Micromonospora sp. NPDC048843 | reverse complement strand
GGGGGGGGGGGGGGGGGGGGGGGGGGGGGGGGGGGGGGGGGGGGGGGGGGGGGGGGGCGGGGCTGGGCTGGGGTTAGGGGAGTTGTTCCTTGCGGGTCTGGTCGGCCAGGTGGGCGGGCATGGGGTCGTGGCGGACGAAGTGGCGGCGGAAGGTACCGGTGCCGGCCGTCATGGAGCGCAGCTCGACGGCGTACCGAAGCAGTTCCGTGGCCGGCACCTCGGCGCGGACGAGGGTGCGGCCCTCGGTGTCCGGGTCCGGCTCGGTGCCGAGCACCCGGCCGCGTCGGCCGGACAGGTCGCCCATCACCGTGCCCACCGAGCCGTCCGGAACCCGGATGGTGACCTCGTCGATCGGCTCCAGCAGGGCCGGCTGGCCGCGCTCGGCGGCGTCGCGCAGCGCCAGCGCGCCGGCGGTCTGGAAGGCCGAGTCGGAGGAGTCGACGCTGTGCGACTTGCCGTCGACCAGTGTCACCCGCAGGTCCACCACGGGGTGCCCGGCGACCAGCCCGCGCTCCAGTTGGGCGCGGACGCCCTTCTCCACCGATGGGATGTAGTTGTGCGGCACCGCGCCGCCGACCACCCGGTCGACGAACTCGAAGCCACTGCCGCGGGGTAGCGGCTCGACCTCGATGTCGCAGACCGCGTACTGGCCGTGGCCGCCGGACTGCTTGACGTGGCGGCCGTGCCCCTTCGCGGGCGCTGTCAGCGTCTCGCGCAGCGACACCTTGACCGGCTCGGTGTTTAGCTCGACACCGCCGGCGCGCAGCCGGTCGAGCACCACGTCCGCGTGTGCCTCGCCCATGCACCAGAGCACCAGTTGGTGGGTCTCCGGGTTGCGCTCCAGCCGCAGCGTGGGGTCGCCGGCGACGAGGCGGGCGAGGTTGCGGGCCAGGGCGTCCTCGTCGGCGCGGCTACGGGCGGCGATCGCCACCGGCAGCAGCGGCTCCGGCATCTCCCAGGGGGCGATCAGCAGCGGGTCGTCAATGGTCGAGACGGTGTCGCCGGTCTCGGCGCTGCCCGACTTGGTGATCGCGCAGATGTCACCGGCCACGCAGAGCGACACCTCCCGCAGTGTGGCGCCCAGCGGGGTGTAGATGTGCCCGACCCGCTCGTCGGCGTCGTGGTCGGGGTGCCCGCGTTCGGCCATGCCGTGCCCGGAGACGTGCACGGTCTGGTCGGGGCGCAGCGTGCCGGAGAAGACCCGGACCAGCGAGACGCGACCGACGTGGCGGTCGATGGTGGTCTTGACGACCTCGGCGACCAGCGGCCCGGCCGGGTCGCAGCTCAGCGGCGGACGCGGTGAGCCGTCCACGCCGGCCACCGCCGGCAGTTCGTGCTCCAGCGGCGACGGGAACGCGGCGGTCAGCACCTCCAGCAGCACGTCCAGCCCGACACCGGTCTGGGCGCAGACCGGCACCACCGGGTAGAAGTGGCCCCGGGCGACCGCCTTCTCCAGGTCGTCGATGAGCACCTCGTCGCCGATCTCCTCGCCGTCGAGGTAGCGGTCCATGAGGGTCTCGTCCTCGCTCTCGGCGATGATTCCCTCGATCAGCTCGTCGCGGGACTCGTCGATGGCCCGTTGGTGCTCCGGGTCCGGGTCGCGGACGTCGGCGGGCAGCCCGGCGCTGTAGTCGAAGACCCGACGGGTGATAAGGCCGAGCAGACCTTCGGTGGACACCCCGTCGTCGCCGAGCATCGGCAGGTAGAGGGGCATCACGTTGTCACCGAAGAGGCGCTGGCAGAGCGCCACCGTCTCGTCGACGTCGGCGCGGGGTTGGTCCAGTCGAGCCACCGCGACCGCGCGGGGCATGTCGACGGCTGCGCACTCCTCCCAGAGCGCGACGGTGGCCGCGTCCATGCCGCCCGCGGCGGAGACCACGAAGAGCGCGGCGTCGGCGGCCCGCAGCCCGGCGCGCAGCTCGCCGACGAAGTCGGCGTACCCGGGGGTGTCCAGCAGGTTGACCTTGATGCCGTTGTGCAGCAGCGGTGCGCAGGACAGGCTGACCGAGCGCTGCTGGCGTACGGCCGCGGGGTCGTGGTCGCCGACAGTGGTGCCGTCGACAACGGTGCCGGCGCGGCCGATCGTGCCGGTCGCCGCGAGCAGGGCCTCGACCAGTGTGGTCTTGCCCGCCCCGGAGTGCCCGACGAGCACCACGTTGCGAACCCGCTCGGGCTCGGTGACCACCGGCGTGCCGCCGGTGGAACCCTTCTCGTGACTCTTCTGCGCCATGGGGCGCACCTCCCTCAGCCGGTGGTGGTGGCGACCGCCGCGCGACGGGTAGCGGCCCGGGGCGAGTGCGCGGCGATATCCTCCGGTGGTCTGCTGCACAGCGGGAACGGGACGGGCGGACGGGTGAGCTGGCTCACCTCCCGGCTCGATCTCACACCCGTTGCCGGGTAGGCACAAGCCTCCCCCGGGCGGGTCGGCGGTACCGTCCGTATCGCCGGAGCTGGGCGGACCGTTATCGTGGGGACCGCCATGGCGAAGATCTTCCAAGTGTCGGCCCGCGCGGGGATGACCCGCGTCGTCGAGCCGATTGCCCGCGCCCTGCTGCGCGCGGGCGTCACCCCCAATGCCGTCACCGTCGCGGGCACCGTTGGTGTGCTCGTCGGCGCGCTCGGCTTCGGTGCCCGCGGCCACCTGGTCGCGGGCGCGTTGATCGTCACCCTGTTCGCGCTCACCGACCTGCTCGACGGGACGATGGCCCGGATGAGCGGCGGCTCCACCAAGTTCGGCGCGTTCCTCGACTCAAGCATGGACCGGGTCGCCGACAGCGCCGTCTTCGGCGCCGTCGCGTACTGGCTGGCCACGCAGGGCAACTACTCCGGCGTGGCCGCCGCGTTGGTGTGCCTGGCTGCCGGCAGCCTGGTGTCCTACGTCAAGGCCCGCGCCGAAGGGCTCGGCATGACCTGCAACGTGGGCATCGCCGAACGCACCGAGCGACTGCTGATCGTCGGGGTCGGCGGAATCCTCACCGGCGTCGGTGTCGATCCGGCCCTGGAGATCGCGCTCTGGCTGCTCGCCGCCGTGTCGATCTTCACGGTGGGGCAGCGGATGACGCACGTCTACCGCCAGGCCCAGCAGCTCCAGCCGGACGGCCAGGCATGAGCGGCGTGCCGGCGACCCGGCGTCGAACGACCGGCGGCAGAGTCGCGTGAACCTCACCGAGCTGGGCTACATCGCCGGGTGGCGGGTGGTCCGTGCGCTACCCCGGCCGTTGGTGGCGGCGGCGTTCCAGGCGGGCGCGGACCGCGCCCACCGCGCCGGCGGCGGGGGTACGTCCCGACTGCGCGCGAACCTGCGCCGGGTGGTCGGCCCGGAGTTGCCCGACGCCGAGTTGGACGATCTCGTCAAGCGCGGGTTGCGCTCGTACGCCAGGTACTGGATGGAGGCGTTCCGGCTGCCCGCCCTGAGCCGGTCGCAGATCCTGTCCGGTTTCCGGCTCGACGGCGCCGAGCTGCTCGCCGCCGACGTGGCCGCCGGACGGGGCGCGGTAGTGGCCCTGCCGCACGCCGGTAACTGGGATGCCGCGGGCGCCTGGGTGGCGGCCACCGGTTGGCCGATCACCACAGTCATGGAGCGGCTCAAGCCGGAGGGCGTCTACAAGCGCTTCCTGGCCTTCCGGGCGAGTCTGGGGATGGAGATCCTGCCGACCCACGGGGGGCCGCGTCCGGCGTTCGACGTGCTGCTGGACCGGGTGCGGGCCGGTGCTGTGGTGCCGTTGCTGGCCGACCGGGACCTCTCCGCCCGAGGGGTGGAGGTGGACTTCTTCGGCGGGAAGACCCGGATGCCCGCCGGGCCGGCGTTGCTCGCGCTGCACACCGGCGCGCCGCTCTACGTGGCCTCGCTGTGGTTCGAACCGGATGCCGCCCGCGCGTCGCTGGCTGGTCCGTTGCCGGTGCCGGGCCCCGAGGTGGGGCCGCTGGACCAGCGGGTCCGGTCGCTGACCCAGCTGATCGCCGACGGTCTGGCGGCGGGTATCGCCCGCCATCCGGAAGACTGGCACATGTTGCAGCGGATGTGGCTGGACCAGGCGAGGTCGGGGGAGGGCGCGGCGCTGCCCTCGTCGGCCTCCGGCCAGGCCTGAGGAGGTGGGCTGACGGATGCGGATCGGCATCGTGTGCCCGTACTCCTTCGACGTGCCCGGTGGGGTGCAGAACCACGTCATGGACCTCGCCGAGGCGCTGATCACGCTGGGCCACGAGGTCAGCGTGCTCGCGCCGGCCGACGAGGATTCGCCGCTGCCGGAGTACGTGGTGTCCGCCGGCCGGGCCGTCCCGCTGCCGTACAACGGGTCGGTTGCCCGGATCGCGTTCGGCCCGGTGTCGACCGCCCGGGTCCGGCGATGGATCACCAACGGTGACTTCGACGTGCTGCACGTGCACGAGCCGCTCACGCTGAGCCTGTCGCTGTTGGCCGTGCTCTCCGCCCGCGGCCCGGTGGTGGCCACGTTCCACACCGCGATGACCCGTTCGCGGGTCCTCGCCGCCGCGCAGGGTGTGCTTCAGATCGTGTTGGAGCGGATCACGGCCCGGATCGCGGTGAGCGCGCTGGCCCGCAAGGTGCAGGTCGAGCACATGGACGGCGGTGCGGTGGAGATCCCCAACGGGGTGGCGGTGGCCAAGTTCGCCGACGCAGAGCCGCTGCCGGGCTGGCCGGGGGAGTGCGCAGTTGGCACCGGCGGCACGCTCGGCTTCTTGGGCCGGTTCACGGAGGCACGCAAGGGCTTCCCGGTCCTGCGCGACGCGTTCGTGGCGCTGGCCGCCACCCGGCCCGGTCTGCGGTTGCTCGTCGCCGGCCCGGGTGACCCCGACGACCTGTACGACCAGTTCCCCGCCGAACTGCACGAGCAGATCACGTTCCTCGGCCTGGTCAGCGAAGCGGACAAGGCGCGCATGCTGCGCAGTGTGCACCTCTACGTCGCGCCGAACACCGGCGGTGAGTCGTTCGGCATGATCCTCACCGAGGCCCTCGCCGCGGGTACGACTGTCATCGCCAGTGATCTGGACGCCTTCCGGCGGGTGCTCGACGGTGGGCGGGCCGGTCGGCTCTTCCCCACCGGCGACCCGGTGGGGCTGCGTGACGTGCTGGCCGAGCTGCTGGACGACCCGGCCGCGCGGGCCGCGCTGAGTGCCTGCGGCGATCAGGTGGTCGCGAATTTCGACTGGCCGGTGGTTGCTCGCCGCGTTCTGGAGGTATACGCAGCGGCGATCGAGGCAACCGACGGGCGGGTCATCGACCAGGAATGGGTGGGGCTGAGCTGAGCCGGTGTGACGGATGGTGCGGGGGTGACCGGTGGGACCGGTCCGGCCGCGCCCAATCGGACGAAACGGAGCAGCACTACGATGCCGCACATGTGGTGGGTGGTGGCCGCGAGCGTGGTCGTGGGGCTGGTCGCGGCGTACCTCATCTGGACCGCCGGCCGGGTGGAGCGGCTACAGGGCCGCGCGGAGCTGGCGGCCCGGGCCCTCGACGCCCACCTGCTGCGCCGCGCGGCGGCAGCCGCGGTCCTGGCTGAGCGGCGTTTCGGCGTCGAGCTGTACGCGGCTGCCCGGATCGCCCTGGACGCCAGTCCGGACGAGCGGGAGGCGGCCGAGAACGACCTCACCCGCCAGTTGCGCGGTGTCCAGTTGGACCCGGGCGACCCGGACTGCGTGGCGGTCATCGCCGCGAGTCGTCGGCTCGCGTTGTCCCGGCAGGTGCACACCGACCTGGTCCGGGACGCCCGCTCGGCGCGCAGCCGGCCGCTGGTGCGGCTGTTGCGGATGGGACGGGGCCGGGATTGGCCGCGCTACTTCGACATCGACGACCCGACCCTCGTCGTGCCGGCGGACGTTCCCGCCGCCTGACCTCCTGCTCCCGATTGGACGTGGGCGAGCCGGTGACCACTGCCACAGTGCAGGCCACCGGGGGTCTGATTGGCTGTCGGTGCGGCGTTGAACCGCGCGTAGCATTTTCGCTGCCACCCCCAGAGCATGTCCAAGGAGCGATGACCCGTGCCCGAAAACACCGCCTCGAACACCGGTACGGCCCCTGTCGTCGGCACCGCCCGCGTGAAGCGTGGCATGGCCGAGATGCTCAAGGGCGGCGTGATCATGGACGTCGTCAACGCCGAGCAGGCCAAGATCGCTGAGGACGCCGGCGCCGTCGCGGTGATGGCCCTGGAGCGGGTGCCCGCCGACATCCGCGCGCAGGGTGGGGTGTCCCGGATGAGCGACCCCGACATGATCGACGGGATCATCGAGGCGGTCTCCATCCCGGTGATGGCCAAGGCGCGCATCGGCCACTTCGTGGAGGCGCGGATCCTCCAGTCGCTCGGCGTGGACTACGTCGACGAGTCCGAGGTGCTGACCCCGGCCGACTACGCGAACCACATCGACAAGTGGGCGTTCACGGTGCCCTTCGTCTGTGGCGCTACCAACCTGGGCGAGGCGCTGCGCCGGATCACCGAGGGCGCGGCGATGATCCGCTCCAAGGGCGAGGCGGGCACCGGTGACGTCTCCAACGCCACCACCCACATGCGGAAGATCCGCCAGGAGATCGCCCGGCTGTCCTCGCTGCCGGCCGACGAGCTGTACGTCGCGGCCAAGGAGTTGCAGGCCCCGTACGAGCTGGTCAAGGAGGTCGCCGAGAGCGGCAAGCTGCCGGTGGTGCTGTTCACCGCGGGCGGGATCGCCACGCCGGCCGACGCGGCGATGATGATGCAGCTCGGCGCCGAGGGTGTCTTCGTCGGTTCCGGCATCTTCAAGGCGGGCAACCCGGCTCAGCGGGCCGCCGCGATCGTCAAGGCGACGACCTTCCACGACGACCCGGACGTGCTGGCCAAGGTCTCCCGGGGCCTCGGCGAGGCGATGGTCGGCATCAACGTCGACGAGATCCCGCAGCCGCACCGCCTGGCCGAGCGCGGTTGGTGAGCGCGAGGAGTGAGCCGCTCTTGCGAGCCCCGCAGTCGCGAGGGAGTTACTGGTTGGTGAGCGCTCTTTCCGGGCGACGGACGCGGAGAGGAACGGTGCGGCCATGACGGCACCCGTGATCGGTGTGCTCGCGCTTCAGGGCGACGTCCGCGAGCACGTGGCGGCGCTGGCCGCGGCGGGCGCTGACGCTCGCCCGGTCCGCCGTCCGGCGGAGCTGGACGCGGTCGACGGCCTGGTCATTCCCGGCGGGGAGTCCACCACCATGAGCAAGCTGGCGGACATCTTCGAGATGCGCGAGCCGATCGACAAGCGGATCGCCGACGGCATGCCGGTCTACGGCTCCTGTGCCGGCATGATCATGTTGGCGACCGAGGTGCTCGACGGCCGACCCGATCAGCGGGGTTTCGCCGGCATCGACATGACGGTCCGGCGCAACGCGTTCGGCCGGCAGGTCGACTCGTTCGAGGCGCCGGTGACCGTCGTCGGGGTGCCGGGCGAGCCGTTCCACGCGGTGTTCATCCGCGCGCCGTGGGTGGAGCGGGTCGGTGCCGGCGTCGAGGTCATCGGGGTGGTGTCCGGCGGCCCGGCCGCCGACCGGATCGTTGCGGTGCGACAGGGCCACCTGGTGGCCACCTCGTTCCATCCGGAGCTCACCGGTGACCTGCGGGTGCACGCGTACTTCGTGGACCTGGTCCGCGCCGCCTGCTGAACGGCGGCCGACCGCGCCGGGCTGTCCATGATGCTCGCTGCGGTAGTGGCTTCGCCCAGGGTTTTTGTCCCGTCTGCCCTGGTCCGTCGGGGCCGGGCGATAGTGCCGTGCGCGGTGCATGACAGGGACCCGGGGGACGTCGGTAGGATTGCGGAGATTCGGCAGGGCCATCTGCCCGCCACGGCTTCCACCAGAGCTGACCGGCACCTCCGCGTGCGCCGGCGGGAGCGGGGCGTGAGCGGTGCGGTCGATGCAGACGGCGGGTAGCAACGGAGGTAGAAGATGTCCGGCCACTCAAAGTGGGCGACGACCAAGCACAAGAAGGCCGTCATCGACGCCAAGCGCGGCAAGATGTTCGCCAAGCTGATCAAGAACGTCGAGGTGGCCGCGCGGATCGGCGGCGGCGACCCCACCGGGAATCCAACGCTCTTCGACGCCATCCAGAAGGCGAAGAAGAGTTCGGTGCCGAACGACAACATCGACCGCGCCGTCAAGCGTGGCTCCGGCCTGGAGGCTGGCGGCGCCGACTGGCAGACGATCATGTATGAGGGGTACGGCCCGAGCGGCGTGGCCATGCTCATCGAGTGCCTCACCGACAACCGCAACCGCGCGGCGACCGAGGTGCGGACGGCGCTGACCCGCAACGGCGGCTCGCTCGCCGACGCCGGCTCGGTGTCGTACATGTTCTCCCGCAAGGGCGTGGTGATCGTCCCCAAGGAGGGCACCAGCGAGGACGACGTGATGCTGGCCGTCCTCGACGCCGGCGCCGAAGAGGTCAACGACATCGGTGAGGCGTACGAGGTGGTCTCCGAGCCGACCGACCTGATCCCGGTGCGCACGGCGTTGCAGGACGCCGGCATCGAGTACGAGTCGGCCGAGTCCTCCCTGATCCCCAGCGTCAACGTGCCGCTGGACGAAGAGGGCGCGCGCAAGATCTTCAAGCTGATCGACGTCCTGGAGGACTGCGACGACGTCCAGAACGTCTACGCCAACTTCGACGTCAGTGACGACGTGATGGCGGCGGTCGACGCCTGACCCCGCCTCACCCCGCCGCGATCTTGCACTTCCTGACCCGACAGTCCGCGTCACGCGGGGCATATCGTCAACAGGAAGTGCAAGATCGCGGCGAGGGAGGGATGCGGGGGTGGTGGAGCGGTTCGCGCCTGGCGACACAGTGGTACGGCGTGAGGTGCTGCGGGGTGAGGTCTGGTTCGGTTGCCCGACGATCTGCGTCGAGGATTCGCCTGACCTGCTCGCCCTCTACCTCCCCTCGGGGGCCGAGTTCGGCTTCCCGGGCACCGGCGTCTTCCCCTGCGGGCGGCACCCGTGGGAGGCCGCCGGGCACCGCTCCTGGTCCGGGCACGGCAAGCTGATGCTGCAACGCCCCGGTGAGGCGCACTCGATCGACGTGTTCTGGACCGGGCCGGGTCGCGACTTCGCCGGCTGGTACTTCAACCTCCAGGACCCGGTGCGGCGTACTCCGATCGGGGTGGACACCCTGGACCACGAGCTGGACCTGTGGTGGGCCGCGGACGCCGACCGGTACGTCTGGAAGGACGTGGAGATGTTCGCCCAGCGCCTCGTCGAGGGGCGCTACCCGGGCATGGGGGACGCCATCCAGGCCGAGGGTGACCGGGTCGCCGCCCTGCTCGACGGGGGTGAGCGCTGGTGGGACCCGTCGTGGGCCACCTGGCAGCCCGACCCTGCCTGGACGGCGCCCCCGCTGCCCGCCGGCTGGGATCAGGTGCCACCCGCGCGCTGAGCGACGCCGAGGTCAGTTCCCGGGCGGCGCGTTGACCAGGAACACCTGATCCGGGCCGCCGGTGCACGGCTCGACCAGCGCCGCGTCGGACACGTCGCTGTCGTCGTCGCGCAGGCCGACGCACAACTCGCTACGGTCGGGCCGGATGCGGTACGCGCCGGGCGTCGCTCCGGCCGGTTCGAAGTGGAACACCTGCTGCGGCCTGTCCGCGCTGCAATCCTTCTCGTTCCAGGGTTCGAGCAGGTCCCGGCCGGGATCCTCGTCGCGGACGGTGAGGCAGCCCTTCCCGAGCACCGGGTGGACCCAGTGGATGAAGAACATTCCGTCGGCCACCGGTTCCAGCGAGGTGTCCGGTGGGGTGGCCTCCGAGCAGGGCCGCTGGACCGCTATCTCCTTGGTGTACTGGCCGGTGCGATCGCGACCCTCGGTGAGGCAGAGGTGCGGGCTGCGGACGGGGCGGATCTGGCTGAGCCCCGCGCTCGGCGAACGGGCACCGTCACCCGCCGATGCGGGGGCCTTTCCTTGCTCGTCGTCGCGTCGCTCGATCCAGAAGCCCACGCCGAGCGTGGCCAGCAGGGCGGCGACGACGAGCGGCGCCAGCGGTGCGGGCCGCGCGAACCAACGTGGGCGGGCCGGGCCAGACTGCTCCGGGGCCACTGTCGTGACCGCGTCGACCGGCGGTGGGTCCGCTGCCGGCGACGGCGGGGCCAACTGACCTGCCGTGAGGCGGTGCCGGGCCCGTAGCCACGTCTCGACCTGATCTCCCGCGCCACACGCTCGCACGAACGCGGCCACCACCTCGGGGCGCGGCAGTGTGGACCGGCGCAGGATGTCCGCCGCGGTGCTGCGGGCCAGCACGTCACCCGTCGACGCGGCACGCTGCTCCAGTTGCCGGTAGGTGAGCCCCGACCGGTCCTTGAGCTGGCGCAGCATCTCGACGAACTCGGCCGGGTCGGACGCGTCGTCCGGGCGTAGCTCCCCCGTGGTCATCGCTCAATTCTTCAGACACCGCGGACCCGAGGGCAAATCGGGTCCGGGTGACTGTCCGAGATGGTCGGACAAGATCCGGACATGCTGCCGTGAGCTGCCCGGACAACCCAGCACGGCGACCAGGGCATTGTCCTGGCCGACCGGGTTACCTAGCGTCATCGTCGATGGCCGCACCGCTGACCGGTGTACGGCCGATGGGCTCGTGCCGGCGCTGGCTCGGGCTCGACCACACCAACGACACGGGGGAGATTCGATGGATGACGCTGCCCGAGATCCGGTGCCGCAGGCGACCACGGCGGGGGAGTACGTGGCGTTGCTCAGGGAGGTGCGGCGGCGTTCCGGTCTGACCTATCGGGAGCTCGCCCGGCGAGCCTCGGCCGCCGGACACTGGCTGCCGCCGAGCACCCTCGCGACGATGCTGGGCCGGACGACGCTGCCTCGGGAACGCACAGTCGTCGCGCTGCTGGCCGCCTGCGGCACCCCGGCGGTCGAGGTCGACAGGTGGCTGGAGACACGGCGGGACCTCGAGGCTCGCCTCGGCGAGCAGGGTCGAGGGGACAGCGACGCGGCACCGACCCCTGCCGGCCCGTCCACCACCGTCGCGGCGGACATCCGCCCGAGCGTCGGCTCGGTACCGCCGCGACCCCAAGCGCCCTGGCCGGCCCGTCGCTGGCTTCGGCTGGCGCTGCTGGCAGTGCTCGGTGTCCTGACGATCGGGGCGACCGGGGCGCTGCGACCTCTCACCCCTCCCACAGTGGACAGCTCGCCGACCGTTGGCTGCCCGGAGGTGCTGCGCCAGGGCATGTACGGCCCCTGCGTGCTGAGCCTCCAGGAACACCTGGTGGCCGACGGACTCACGGTGCCGGTCGACGGCTGGTTCGGCCCGGACACCACCAGCCGGGTGATGGTGTTGCAGGCGTTTGGCGGCCTGCCGGTCAGTGGCACAGCGGACGAGCGGCTGTTCGACGTGTTGGCGGGTGATCGCAAGGTGCCCGCCACCTGGTCGGAGGACCGGATCGGCAAACATCTGCGGCGGACGTTCCCGGAGGACCCGGCCGGGGCGGTGCAGGTGGCGCGCTGCCTGTCCGGCTTGGACCCGTACCGGGTGGAGGTCGTCGAGGACGGATCGCGGCGCTGGGGGTTGTTCCAGTTCAGCGACACGGAGGTGTCCCGGTTCGGAGTCGACCGCCAGACGGCGCTGGACGCGGCGTGGAACATCAGGACGGCACGGGAGGTCTGGTCTCGTACCGGCGGCTTCGGCCACTGGAACTGCGGGGCGTAGCGGTCACGCGTGACGCTCCCCGCCCGGTCCACGAACCGGACGGGGAGCCCCCCGTTGTCCCGACTGACGATTACGGTCGCAGGCGGTTGGCGAAGACGTACGCACCCACGGAACGGCCGGTGGCGAGCCCGGCGTCCGCGTCGAACCGATAGTGCACGCCGAGGTAGATCCGGCTCAGCGCGTTCTCCTCGGCGGCGTCGTCGAAGCCGGTCATGTGCCGGACCACGCCCACGGCGTGCGGATCGTCAGTGGTGGCGTCGAAAGCGATCGCGTCGGTGCCGAAGAACCTCTTCATCACCGCGGACCAGGCCCCCGCGAAGGTGGCGTGCCCGGAGATGTAGGCCGGGAACGCCGGCGTGTACGGCACCCCCTCGCGGGTCTTCGACAGCGGCTGCCAACCGGGGCCCTCCGCCGCCTCGATCGCCGTCACCGGCCGCCACAGGTCGATGGGCGTCTGGTACTTGGCGTCCCAGGCGGCGATGGCGGCGTCGGCGAGGGCGAGGGCCACCAGCCCGAAGAGCCGGGCGTTGGCCAGGATGCCGAGCTGACGCTGCTCCGACACGATCCGGGTGTGGGAGAAGAGTTGACCCGGTGGCTTGTACGTGCCCCCCAGGTCGTTGGCCCAGAAGAACGCGATCTGCGTCTGCTCCGGGGTCCGCAGCGACGACGTCTGACCGCCGTAGTCGCGGATCTCCTGCACCTGGGTGCGGTACTCCTGCTTGCCGAGCAGGTCGGCGTACCCGGTGGCGCCGGCCGGCAGGCCGGGCCGGAACTGCTGGCCCGAGGTGAGCGCGAACGGGGTGACCGATCCCCAGTTCGGGCTGACCGCCGCCTTGCCGTTGGTCGGCCGCCACGCGCCGGGGACGTTCTCCTGCACCGGATACGCGGTGTCGTTGCCGGAGCCGTCGTTGGCGCGGGCCTGGAGGTTGGCGGCGGCTGCCGCCGCGCCGACGGTGTCACCACGGGTGACCTCGGCGGCGTTCACCCCGGACGGCCGGAGCGCGACAGCGGCGGTGAGGGCCTGGGAGTAGGACTGGCCCTGACCGCCGTACAGGGCGGTCAGCACGTCGTACGCGGCCCGGTCGATGGCCGCGTTCAGGGACGGCGCCACGACGTTGTCCATGGTGCCCGGGTAGCTGACCGGCACTCGTACCCGGTAGGGGTTGCCGACCCCGGTGACCGAGACGGCGGCGTCGTGCATCGCCGCGTGCAGGATGGCGGCCTCGCGGGACGAGGAGGTGGGTGGCAGGTCCAGCGCCTTGTAGGTGGACAGCAGGACACCGTTCCAGTACAGGATCGGGTCGGTGGCCGGGTTCACTGCCAGCGGGGTGAGCGAGATGTTGTCCAACCGGACCGTCGAGGCGGTCTGGCCGCCGAGGTGGAACAGCAGCACCGCCTTCGGGTCGCCGAACGGGGACACGAAGTCGAAGGTGAACCGGCTCATCGAGGACGTCAGCGTGACGCTCTGGTCGACGGCGGAGGTGAAGGGCGTGTCCGCCCGGGAGACCGAGACGCGCAGCGAACGGCTGACGTCGGCCGAGGCGTCGAACTGCAGCCGGTACGACTGCGCGGCCGTCACGCCGAACTCGAAGTGACCGACCAGGTCCTCCCAGACGGGCTTGCCCACAGTGGCGCTGGTGCGGACGCGCAGTTGCCCGGCGTTGACAGTGGTGCTGGTCGAGGCGAGCCGGGTCCACCAGGGCTGAGTGCTGCCGTTGTCGAACGTGCCGTTGAGGATGAGGTCACCCGGGGCGGCGGTGGCCGGCGCGGGGCGGACGAGGGCGGTGAGGGTGCTGGCGAGGGCGACCGCGAGCACGACGCTGAGCAGACGGCGGAGTTGCCGTGCGTTGATCGGTGGGGACATCGAGAGCCTTTCCGGTCCGGAAACCGGCGACGACCAGGTCGTTGCCGTGAGGATCGGCTCAACGTAGGAGTGTTCGCGCTGTTCACGGCCACCGAACAGCGCTCGGAACGGTGCCGTACGGCAGCGGGCGCCGGTATCCGAACAGGACACCGACGCCCGTGCGGGGCGGACCGCTGGCTCAGCCGATCGTCTCCCGCTCCCGCCAGGCGGTACGCAGCGAGGTCCGGCCGTTGGTCCGCAGGAGCGACCCCTCGTACACCCGGGCCCCGGCGAGGAGGAACGCGCCGGCGGCGAGCACCAGGAGGACCAGTGAGACGATCGGCTCCCAACCGGCCGCGTCGCCGGTGAAGAGCCGCAGCGGCATGGCCGTGGGCGACGAGAACGGCAGGTAGGACAGCACCCGCATCGCTGTGGCGTTGTCGTTCAGGAAGATCACCGCGAAGAACGGCAGCATGACGGCGAGCTGCACCGGCGTCGAGACGGCGGCGATGTCCTCCTGCCGGTTGGCCAGCGCGCCGGCTGCGGCCCACATGGCGGCGAGCAGCACGAAACCGATCAGGAAGAACGGCACGAACCAGCCGATCGCCGGGGCGAGCAGGCTGAGCAGACCTCCGCTGTCGCCGATCTGTAGCCCGATGACCGCCACCACCGCGATCAGGGCGATCTGCGCGAACGCCAGGATGGCCCCGGCCACCACCTTCCCGGCCAGCAGGGCCCGGACCGGCACGGCGGCGACCAGGATCTCCACGATCCGGGTCTGCTTCTCCTCGATGACGCTCTGCGCGATCTGCACACCGAACGTCTGCGAGGTGATGAAGAAGACGAACGCGAAGACGAACGGCACCAGGAACGCCACCACCGGATCGACAGCGTCCGGGTCGAGCAGGCGGACGGTCGGCTGGGTGCTCAGGGCCTTCACCACGTCGTCGGGGGCGTCGTCGATGGCCAGGACGGCCGGTCCGGTAACCACCGCAGCGTCCACGTCGTCGTCGCGGACGGCCTGCTCGGCGGCCCGGTCGTCGGAAACGACCCGGACTTCCAGCCCGGCGGCACGCAGCGGAGCGGCCAAGCTCTCGGTCACTGCCACTGTGGACGGCCCGCCGGAGAACAACGGCGGCAGGATGGTGCCGGCCGCGGCGATCAACAGGAAGAACAGCGTGCCGAACAGGAAGGTACGGTCGCGCAGCTTGACCCGGATCTCGCGTTCGGCGACCAGCCGGGTGGCCTGGGTGACGGTCACTGGGTGACCTCTCGGAAGATCTCGGTGAGCGAGGGGCTGACCGGGCGGAAGGCGCGGACCGGGCCGCGCGCGAGGGCAGCCCGCAGCACGGGCTGTTCGTCGGTGCCGGCCGCCAGGTCGAAGACCACCCGCGCGCCGTCCAACTCGACCACTGTCAGCCCGGGGTGGTCGCGTACCCAGCCGGCGTCGTGCTCCACGACCAACTCGAAGCGGGGCACCGTGTACGAGTCGCGCAGCTGCTGCCGGCTGCCGGCGGCCCGGATCACCCCGTCCCCGATGATCACCAGGTCGTCGCAGAGTCGCTCCACGACGTCGAGTTGGTGACTGGAGAAGAGCACCGGCGCGCCGGCCGAGGCCCGTTCCCGCAGCACGGCCACGACGGTCTCCACTGCCAGCGGGTCGAGGCCGGAGAACGGCTCGTCGAGCACCAGCACCTCGGGGTCGTGCACGAGCGCGGCGGCGATCTGTGCGCGCTGCTGGTTGCCCAGCGACAGCGTCTCCAGCAGGTCGTCGCCGCGCTCGCCGAGCCCGACCCGGTCCAGCAGCGCGTCTGTGGAACGTCGTGCCGCGGCGGCGTCCAGCCCGTGCAGCCGGCCCAGGTAGGCCACCTGCTCGCGGGTGGTCATCTTGGGGTAGAGGCCCCGTTCCTCCGGCATGTAGCCGAAGCGCCGGCGGTCCTGCCGGGTCAGCGTGGCGCCGCCCCAGCTCACCTCGCCGGCGTCGGGGGCGAGCACGCCCAGGATGATCCGCATGGTGGTGGTCTTGCCGGCGCCGTTGGCGCCCACGAAACCGGTCATCCGGCCGGCGGACACCTCGAAGGACACGTTCCTGAGCACCTGACGGTCGCCGAAGCTGCGGTCGACGCCGTCGAGGCGAAGCGTTCTGGTCACGCACCCACGCTAGATCGATGACGCCGCCGCGCCGTCCGCCCGGCGGGTGAGCGGGCGGGTCCACCTCGCGGCGGACACCGTCACCCGCCGGGGCGGACCACCCCGTTCTCGTACGCGAACACCACGGCCTGCACCCGGTCGCGCAGGCCCAGCTTGGCCAGTACCCGACTCACGTGCGTCTTCACCGTCGCCTCGCCCAGGTGGATGGCAGTGGCGATCTCCGCGTTGCTCGACCCGGCGGCGAGCAGCATCAGCACCTCCCGTTCGCGCGGGGTCAGCTCGGCCAGCGCGGCATCGGCGTCCGGGCCCCGGTGGGCGGTGCCCGCCGGGTCGCCGGGCCGGGCGAAGGTGGAGATCACCCGGCGGGTGATCTCCGGGGCGAGCAGACCGTCGCCCCTGGCCAGCACCCGGATCGCTTCGATCAGCTCCTCCGGCGTGCCGTTCTTGAGCAGGAAGCCGCTGGCCCCGGCCCGCAGCGCGGCGAACAGGTAGTCGTCGCGGTCGAAGGTGGTGAGGATCAGCACCGCGGGCGCCCCGGCGCCGTCGGCGACGATCTGCCGGGTGGCCTCCAGGCCGTCCATCCCGGGCATCTCCACATCCATGAGTACGACGTCGGGGCGGGTGGCTCGGGTCATGGTGACCGCCCGTTCGCCGTCGGCGGCCTCACCGACCACCTCGATGTCGTCCTCCACCTCCAGGATGACCCGGAAG
Organism: Micromonospora sp. NPDC048843; assembly: GCF_040649965.1. Classification (NCBI taxonomy): domain Bacteria; kingdom Bacillati; phylum Actinomycetota; class Actinomycetes; order Micromonosporales; family Micromonosporaceae; genus Micromonospora; species Micromonospora sp. NPDC048843. The sequence continues at coordinate 1,581 of NZ_JBEZGJ010000147.1, read as the reverse complement.
CCGGTACGGACGAGGTGCTGGTCATCGGCGAGCAGCACCCGCACAGTCGGTCCGGCGTCGGGCGCCCGCTGGGCCGCCGCGCTCATGCCGACGGCTCCGCGCCGGCTGCCGCCTGCTGCCTGTCGCTCGGCTCCCGCTGTGGGCCCACCGGCAGGTCCGCCGACGCCGCCAGGGGGAAGCGAGCGCGTACCCGCCAGCCGCCGCCGGGCCGCGGCCCGGCCTCCAGGTCGCCGTCGTGGGCGGTGACCCGTTCACGCATGCCGATCAGCCCCAACCCGACGGTGTCGGCCCGGCCACCGCCCCGCCCGTCGTCGGTCACGTCGACCTCCACCTCCCGGGCCAGGTAACGGACCCGCACGTCGAGCAGGCCCGCCTCGGCGTGCTTCAGGGTGTTGGTCACCGCCTCCTGCGTCACCCGGTAGGCGGTCTGGGAGACCGATTCGGGCAACGCGACCGGGTCGCCGTACACCCCGAGGGTGGCCGTCAGCCCGGCGGCCCGAGCCCGCTCGACCAGCTCGTCGATCCGTTCGACGCCGCCAACCGCCGGCGGCGCGGCGTCGGTGCCGGCGGAGGTCCGCAGCACGCCGAGCATCCGACGCAGCTCGTCGACGGCGGTGCGGGCGCTCTGCTCGATGGCGGTGAGCGCCGCGCGGGCCTTGCCCGGGTCGCGGTCGAACACGCGGCGGCAGGCGGACGCCTGCACGCCCATCACCGACACGTGATGGGCGACCACGTCGTGCAGCTCCCGGGCGATCCGGACCCGTTCGCCGAGCACCGCCCGTTCCCGCCCCTCGGCCTGCGACCGACGCAGGTCCTCGGCCTGGGCGCGCAGCTCGTGTTCACGGCGCGCGGCCACCCAGGCGGTCTCACCAAAGAAGTAGGCGAACCCGAGAGTCAGCACGTTGACCAGCACACCGGTGACCATTGCCGCGAGGACTGGTGGCACCGGTCCGACCGCGTCATCGAAGGCATCCGGGGGGATGTGGTCGATGGTCACGGCGTAGTAGACACCCAGCCAGGCGAACATGGTGGCGATCACGCCGATCCGCAGCCGGCGGGCCAGCCGATGGTCCTGCCCCCAGGCGCCGGCGGTGTAGATGACGCAGAACAGCGCCCAGGCGGAGAACTGGGTCTCCGGTGCCGATCGTGCCTGGGCGCAGATGAACACCACCGAGACGATCAGCAGGGTCGCCAGCGGCCAGCGTCGCCGCCAGATCAGCGGGAGGGTCACCGCGACGGTCCAGAACAACTGCTCCGGCCCGGATGGTGGTGGGCCCAGCAGGAATGCCCCGGCGCTGCGGGCCAGGGTGAGGCTGACCACCGCCAGCACGGTCACCGCCAGCCCGATCCACAGGTCGAACCGGCGCTGTTCCGCTGTCGGACCCGGCCGGCGCCACTCGTCTCGCGCTGCCACTGTCATCCGGGAACGATGCCACGCCGCCCACCAGGCCCGTCGACCGGGCACGCCGCCACGGCCACGCCGACGGTCTCGGTGCGCTCAGTGCGCCCGCAGCACCGATCTCGTACGCGTACACCGACGCGGGGCTCAACCCCGGCTGCCCGACCAGCAGCACCGAGCGG
>NZ_JBEZGJ010000146.1:0-18294 GCF_040649965.1 Micromonospora sp. NPDC048843 | reverse complement strand
TGGTGTACGGAGAAGGGCTAGGTAGCTCGATGTCCAACATGCCGAAGGGACGGGGGCTCAGTGGCAGAGCCTGGCGATCTCCTGCTGGAACCGGTCCATCGGGTTCGCCTCGGCCGGGCCGAGCAGGTAGGTCTTGAGCTCCCGGCGGGCCTCGGTCATCGGGTCGTCACCGGCCCGGGTGACCGACACGATCTTCTCCAGCTCGCCGCAGTCCTTCGAGAGCAGGTACGCGGCCCGCGCCGTCGGGAACTCGCGGCGGAAATCGTCCTCGGACAGGCCCGCCGGGTTGGCCACCACGTACGGCCGCTGGCTCTGCACGAAGTCGGACACCACACTGGACACGTCGCTGACCAGCAGGTCGGTCTGGTTGAAGCAGTCGAACAAACCCGGTGTGCGGCCGGTGACCACCAGGTGCGCGGTGCCGTCCAGCGAGGACGCGTCCGGGTTGCCGCCGGCCGCGCGGATCGCCGTGACGATCCGGTCGTGCACGCCCTTCGCCGCCTTGGACCGCGAACCGGTGAGCGGATGCGGCTTGTAGATCAGGCGGACCCGGGGATTCGTGGCGAGCAGCCCCTTGACGATCCGCTCACCCATCAGCACCAGCGAGGTGTGGTAGGGGTCGTCGTCGAGCCAACCCTCCCAGGTGGGCGCGTAGAGCACCGTGAACGGCCGGTCCACCGACTCGGCGCCGAAGGTGTGCACCCCGGCGAGCTGCGGCCGGCCGATCTCGACGATGTCCGCGTCGAGCACCCCCACGCCGGCCCGCGCGTAGCGCTCCCGGCCGGCCAGGCCAGCGACCCAGACCTCGTCGTACACCTTGCTGTAGGGGTTGACGCTGGCCTGCTTGTCGCTGTCGCCGTGCCCGACGAAGACGTGCTTCGTACCCGGCTCGCGGAGCATGTGGATGTTCGCGCCGACGTTCGCGGAGTAGAGCGCCGCGCGGATGCCGCCGAGGTCGAGGTTCATGAAGTCGACCCCGGCCGGTACGCAGATCACCGGCAGCCGGGTGTCGGCCAGTTCCAGGAACGCCTCGCGGCTGCGCATCAGCACCACAGCGCGCTGCTGGAGCGCCTCGGTCGGGGCGAGCCACATGTTCGCCTGGTAGACGTCCTTGGCCGGGCCGGCGAAGTAGAGCGCCACCTCCGGCCGGTAGTTGTCCAGCCAGCGCTGCACCGCGGGCAGCAACGGACCCTGCCCGGCGCCCCGACCCCGCAGCCAGGTCAGCGCGATGATGGCGCCCACCAGACCGGTCGCCACGACCGCCACCGCGCCGGCCACGAAGAACGGCGTCGGATCGTGCTGCACCGCGCCGGCCACGCCGGCCGGCACCAGCAGCAGGTTGAGCAGCGGCATCCGGTCACCGGCGACCGCCGCCGCCCAGGCGGGCGGTTGGGGGGCGCCGGACAGTGGACCCAGGTCGATGTTGCGCACCATGGCGGAGAGCGGGTTACGACGATCGATCATGGTGGAGAGCGCACCCGCGAAGACCGACACGACCCACACCGCTGCCGGCAGCACCAGCAGCAGGGTCAGCTCGCCGCCGCTGAGCCGAACCTCGGCGACGACCAGCAACACGGCGGCGAGGTCGCGGGTCAGCTGCCGGTACGACCAGTGCAGGCCCACCTTCTCCAACAGCAGTTGCGACGGCGGTGACCAGCGGGCGACGGCGAACTCGCCGATGATGGCGGCCAACCCGGCGACGGCGAACAGGCCGATCCAACCGAATACGCCACCGACGAGCATGACCAGGTAGGCCAGTACCAGTAGCGCACTCTGGGCGGCCACCCCGAGGCGTCCTGTCAACGTGCCGAACAAACGAGTTCGCTCCCTACGAGTTCCATGACGGGCTGAGCCCGTGGTGTGGTCGACGTCAACCTCGGCGGCACTGCGGTTGCGGTCCGGGGCTGTCGGCCGGCATGGCGCGCAGGCTCCGACCGGACGACGCCGGTCGACCTTTCCGCGCAGGTCACATGCCGTGCCCCAGGTCCGCAGCGCAGTTTGTCAGGAAGTGGCGACCGAACTTGTCTGCTCGGGCCCCAGTCACTGACTGCGACCTTAACGCGAGACGACGGGCGGGCGTCACTCGGGTATCGACACAGCTTAAGGACAAACCGCCCTGGTGACCGACGCACCGGCCACCCGGGAGGAAGCGGACACGAAGCTGGTACCGGGCGCGGACCCCGAAGCGCCGACGGCGGTGGGCTTCCTGAGGTCCACAGCGGCCAGCCGTCGGTGGTGGAGACGATGAGCGGCCCGCCACCGATGCCGGCGCGCCCACACGCTGGGCCGGGGCCGTCACCATGGCCCGGACGCGGCGCGCGTCCTGGCCATGGTGACGACATGTTCCGGCAGGTCAGCGGCCAGCGGTCGGGGACGCGGTGGTGCGGTAGCAGTACATCGCACCGGGTGGGTTGCGCGACGCGATCCGCTCCAGGCCCAGGTACGGCGCGGCGTCGGCGACGAGGGTGTTGGATTTCCAGACGCACACCAGGCTGACACCCACCCGGCGGATCGCGGCGTCCACCTCGTAGATCGAGACGGTCCGATCGGCGTCGGCGAACCTCGCCAGCAGCAGCCGGTCCCGGGAGAACTCCGTGTCGATCCCGTAGTCGGTGAGGTAGAGGTCACGGGGAAGCACCACCCGGACCTCGGTCGTGACCTGTGGAAGTGCCCGCATGACCGACGACGGCGCGAGCACCAGGCCCGGTGGGCGATTGTCCAGGTTCTTGATCCAGAAGGACGAGGCCTTACGGGCCTCCGGCATCCGCCAGGTCGGCTTCGTCTGGACCAGGTCGTCGGTCCACATCGGCTTGCCCTGGGTGTAGAAGGCGCACACCAGCACGGCGGGGAGCGCGAAGGCCAGGACGCGATTGACTCGGGCCAACCCGGGCAGCCGGATGACGGCCAGCATGCCGACGAGCGCCGGCACCGGCAGGATCCACGGCACCCGCCAGAGCACCGCGCGCAGACCGCTGAGGTCACCGGCGAGCTTCAGCAGGCCGGGAATCATCAGGACCGTCACCGCGAGCACGGCACCGGCGGCGAGCTGACGGGGCGCGCCCGCGCGGAGCACCAGGGGCGACCACCACACGGCGAGCCCGGCGATGACACCGAGGATGCCGAGCCACAGGGTGAGCTCGTAGATGGTCCGCAGCGGCAGCAGCGGCGTATAGGTGGCGACGGTCGTCTCGATCCCGCCCCGCAGGACCTGGACGAGCGCGCCGGACAACACAGGGTAGAGCGACACGGCCGCGAAGCACAGGACGGCCTCCCGCACTCGCCGGGTGAACAGCAGCACGACCGCCGCCGCAGCGCCGAGCAGGGGCAGGAGCATCACGGCGGTGGTGGTGTAGCCGACGCTGGCCACGGAGAGCAGGGCGAGCAGGATCAGCGCACGTCGGGAACGGCGCTCAAGGTAGTCGGTGAGATACACCCAGGCCAGTGGGATGAGCGCGTGCACGAAGACGCTCTTGCCCTGGGTCAACCGCGGCAGGTGGTAGGTGTTCAGGGAGTCGGCGTAGTAGGCCACGAGCAGGATGTAGGCCGCCGCCACACCGAACGCGACCAGTGGACGGCGCGGCGCCCACCGCTGCACGAGTCGCCACAGCGCGAAGATCGCGAAGACGGCCAGCACCGGCAGGAGCAGATACCACGTCGCGGTCGCGGCGTGCACGTGCAGGACGCGCGCCATCGCCCCGATGAAGACCTCGAAGGACGGCAGTGGCGGGTTCGCCGAGCCCGCCGGCAGGACGCCCTCGGTGAAAAGGAAGTCCCGGAAGGGGATCTCGTCCCGCTCGGCCACCCAGACCGACTTGCCGACGTAGAAGACGTCGTCGAGGGAGACCCGGCCGATGAGCGTGGCGAAGTAGGCGGCGGCCAGCGACACGACGAGGACCACCCAGCCCTGCCTCGGCGTGGTCTTTCGGCTGACCGGAGCGGCACCCGCGTCGGTCGGCCCACCGCGACGGGGCACGGCCAGCCACGCCGAGATGACCGAGACCAGGCCGAGCACGGCCGCCAACCACCAGGTCACCATGCCGGTGCCGAGGGCCGCGAACAGCGCCGCACCCAGCGCGCTGCCGATGGGCAGGGCGTACCGGCGCAGCAGCGCTACCCGGTTGGCGGGCGCCTCGGCCGGCGTGTCCGCCGGCTCGTCGTCTGTGAGTCGGCCTCTCGTGTCACGCCGCCGGAGCTTCCGGGACACGTACGCCACGATCGGCAGCAGGGCCACCCAGCCGAGGAAGACAACAGAGGGACGCAGGTCGAGGCCGAGGTTGAGGTGGTAGAGCAGAGTCCAGAGGGCGAAAGCGACCACCGCCGCGTCGGTGAACAGCACGGGTGCGGCGGCCACACCGGCGTTGAGTCGCCCGATCAGATTCAGGCCGCGCCCGGATCGGCTGGCGCCCTCCGCTGCGGCGTCCGCAGTCGGGGCGTTCTCTCGGTCGGCTGGCGCTGGCGCCACGACAGCGTCTTCGACTTTCGTCACGGGTCGTCCTTGTCGTCCGGCGGCGGATGAGGGGGCGAAAAGCGGGTGTCGGCTCGGTGACAGCCGGGTGTCAAGGGGGCAGCCTAGCGGAGGCGAACCGGGGTTCCGGGCCCCCGTTCGGCGGGTGTCGCGGGCCCGGTCAGCCTCAGATCGGAGCCGCTCGCGGGGCCGACAGGGCCCTGTTCGCGCCCATCCCGGCGACGACGGACTCGACCAGACGGTCGAGGTAGCCGTCGGTGAGTGGGAGACGGGCGATGGCGAGCCGCCAGTAGAGCGGCCCCACGATGAGGTCGACGGCGGCGTCCAGCTCCGTGTCGGCGGGCAGTTCGCCACGTTGCACGGCCCGGGTGACCAGGTGACCGCCGATCTCCTGCTGCCTGGCGTGCAGCACCTGACGCAGCGTCGCGTCGATGCTGGGGTTGCGGGCGGCCTCGGCCAGGAGATCCGGAATGATCTGCGACGCCAGTGGGTGGCGCAGCGCGTGCGCCACCGCCTGGAACAGCAGCGCGAGGTCACCGCGCAGCGTGCCGGTGTCCAGTGCGGGGAGCTTGCCGTGTGCCGCAGCGGCGACGACCTCCAGCACCAGGTCGAGCTTCGAGCTCCACCGTCGGTAGATTGCCGTCTTGCTGACGCCGGCCCGCCGGGCCACCGCCTCGATGGAGAGCCGGCCGTAGCCGACAGCGGCGAGCTCCTGCATCAGCGCCCGGCGGATGGCCGTGGTGATCTCGTCGCGCAGCACCGCCGCGCCGGCCGGTGCCCGCCTCTTTTCGGTGGTCATCGAGGGCTCTTATCGCAGGTCACGCCGGACAGCGTAGCGCAACGACGGTACGGTTGCGTCCCGACGTGTTTCGGACTACTGTCCTCGCAGCGACGAGGCGGCGCCCCGCGCATATTTCCCACTAGGATTCGATCGTCGCGAGCAACCCCCGTCTGCACGAAAGATCGGAGCGCCATTTCCATGGCCACCACCGCGCTGGTCGACCCCGACACGGGCCTGACCCAGGCGCAGCTGGCCGCTCGGCACGGGCTACGGGTCGCCGGTGAGCGACCCAGCCTCGTCGAGTACAGCCGCCGACTCTGGGCCTACCGGCACTTCATCGCCGCGTACGCCAACGCCAAGCTCGTCGCCTCGTACAGCAACGCCAAGCTGGGTCAGCTCTGGCAGGTGCTCACCCCGCTGACCAACGCGGCGGTCTACTACCTGATCTTCGGGGTGGTGCTCGCACAGAACAGCATCCCGAACTTCATCGCCTACCTGACCACCGGGTTGTTCATCTTCAACTTCACCCAGAGCGCGGTCCTGGCCGGCACCCAGTCGATCAGCAGCAACCTGGGGCTGATCCGGGCGCTGCACTTCCCCCGGGCCAGCCTGCCGCTGTCCACCACGATCACCCAGTTCCAGCAACTGCTGGCCTCGATGGTGGTGCTGGTCGGCATCGTGCTGGTCACCGGCGAGCCACTCACCTGGGAGTGGTTGCTGCTGGTGCCGGCGTTGCTGCTGCAGGCGGTGTTCAACGCCGGAGTGGTGCTGCTGGTGGCCCGACTGGGCGCCAAGTCGAGCGACCTGAAGCAGGTCATGCCGTTCATCATGCGGACCTGGATGTACGGCTCCGGCGTCCTCTACAGCGTGAGCCTCTTCGACCGGCTGCCCGGCTGGGCGACGACACTTGTGCAGTACAACCCGCTGCTGGTCTACATCGAGCTGGCACGGTACTCGCTGCTCGAGGAGGCGCCGCTGCTCAACGAGTCGCTGGCCCAGCTCTGGCTGGTCGGCGCCGGTTGGGCGCTGGTCGCCGGCATCGGCGGTTTCATCTACTTCTGGCGCGGCGAACAGGAGTACGGCCGTGGTTGATCACTTCGACGCCCCCACCGAGGCGAGCGCGACGATGACCCGAACCCAGGAGCGCATCCCGACAGTGGTCGTGGACGACGCGCACATCATCTACCGGGTGCACCAGGGTGCCGCCGGTGGCACCACGCCGGTGGCCGCGCTGCGCCGGCTGGTCAAGCGCACCCACGCGCCGAACGTCCGGGAGGTGCACGCGGTCAAGGGCATCTCGTTCACCGCGTACCGGGGCGAGGCGATCGGGCTGATCGGCAGCAACGGGTCCGGCAAGTCCACCATCCTGCGGGCCATCGCCGGTCTGCTGCCGGTGAACCGGGGCGCCATCCACACCCAGGGGCAGCCGTCGCTGCTGGGCGTCAACGCCGCCCTGCTCAACGACCTCTCCGGGGAGCGCAACGTCGTCCTCGGGTGCCTGGCCATGGGCATGCACCCCGACGACGTGGCCAAGCAGGCCGCGGGGATCATCGACTTCTCCGGCATCAACGAGCGGGGTGACTTCGCCAGCCTGCCGATGCGGACGTACTCGTCGGGCATGGCGGCCCGGCTCCGGTTCTCCATCGCCGCCGCCAAGAAGCACGACGTGCTGCTCATCGACGAGGCGCTCGCCACCGGCGACAAGGGCTTCCGCAAGCGCAGCGAGCAGCGGGTGCGGGAGCTGCGGGAGGGCGCGGGGACGGTGTTCCTGGTCAGCCACCAGCTCTCCTCCGTACGGGACACCTGCGAACGGACGATCTGGCTGGAATCGGGCGTCATCCGGATGGACGGCCCCACCGACGAGGTCATCCGGGCGTACGAGGCGTACGCGAACAGCAAGTAGAGTTCCGGCGAACGTCCGGCACCGACATGCACCTGAGGACCGCGTCGCCCGCGTTGGGGCGACGCGGTCCGCGCGTTAAGGTTCATTCCGTCGCCGCTCGGGCGGAACCTTCCGTTAACGCATCCCTGAGAGTGAGGATCCGGCAATGACGCAGGACCAGACCCCTGGCCCGGACGCCGAAGCGGAGACCCCGACGCCGTGGCGGCCCTCGCGGACAGTGGCGGTGGTTCTGGCCGGCGGCACCGGGACCCGACTGGGCCTCGGCATCCCGAAGCAGCTGCTGAAGATCGCCGGTAAGCCGATCATCGAGCACACCCTGGCGGTCTTCGAGGCGGCACCGGAGATCGACGAGATCATCGTGCTGATGGCCACCGGCCACGTCGAGGACGCCCAGCAGATCGTCGAGAAGGCCGGCCTGCGCAAGGTCACCAAGGTGATCGAGGGCGGTGACACCCGCAACGCCACCACCCGGATCGCCCTGGACGCGGTCGGCCCGGAAGACTGCAACATCCTCTTCCACGACGCGGTACGCCCGCTGCTCAGCGGCCGGATCGTGCGCGAGTGCGTCAACGCGCTCTGGAGCTACGACGCCGTGGACGTGGCCATCCCCTCCGCGGACACGATCATCCAGGTCGACGACAACGACTGCATCACCGACATCCCGGTGCGCTCTCGGCTGCGCCGTGGTCAGACCCCGCAGGCGTTCCGCTCCCCCACGATCCGGGCGGCGTACCAGATCGCCGAGGACGACCCGGACTTCGCCGCCACCGACGACTGTGGCGTGGTGCTGCGCTACCTTCCCGGCACCCCGATCAAGGTGATCGACGGTTCGGACGAGAACATCAAGGTCACCCACCCGGTCGACGTGCACCTGGCGGACAAGCTCTTCCAGCTCGCCGCCGCGCAGGCCCCCCGACTGACCGACCACCGCAGCTACAGCGAGGAGCTGACCGGTCGGACCATCGTGGTGTTCGGCGGCAGCTACGGCATCGGCCACGAGTTGACCGAGCTGGCCCGCCGCTACGGCGCCCAGGTCTTCCCGTTCAGCCGTTCCAGCACCGGCACCCACGTGGAGCGGGCCGCTGACGTCGAGGCCGCGCTGACGACCGCCTTCGAGGCCACCGGCCGGATCGACCACGTGGTGGTGACCGCCGGCATCCTGGAGAAGGGCGCCCTCGCCGAGATGGACGAGGAGACCATGGACCGGCTGCTCCAGGTCAACTTCGTCGGCCCGGTGACCATCGCCCGCCAGGCCCTCCCGTACCTCCAGCAGACCAAGGGTCAGTTGCTGCTCTACACCTCCAGCTCCTACACCCGGGGCCGGGCCCGCTACGCGCTCTACTCGGCCACCAAGGCCGCCCTGGTCAACCTCACCCAGGCGCTCGCCGACGAGTGGGCCGACGTGGGCGTGCGCGTCAACTGCATCAACCCGGAGCGCACCGCCACCCCGATGCGGACGCGGGCCTTCGGCGAGGAGCCGGAGCACACCCTGCTCGCCGCGGAGGCCGTCGCCCAGTCGTCGCTGGACGTGCTGATCTCCGACCTGACCGGTCAGGTGATCGACGTACGCCGGGCACCCGGTGACGGGCCCACGCCGAGCGTGCCGGCGCAGTCCGGGGCGGGTCGGGTCGAGGCACCGGCCGGCGCGACGTCCGCCAACTGACGCCGACGGCTGCGGAACCACGAACGGAGCGACATGCGCGGCGACCTGGTCCGAAAGCTGGCCGCCCGGTGCCTGACCACCGGGTTGGCCGTGCTGGCCTTCGTCGTGCTGGCGCTGACCGGCGCGACCGGCTGGGGGCTGGCGTTGGCCGTCGCCGCGCTGGCCGCCTCGGCCGCTGAGCAGCGGATCCGGCCCAGCGCCGACCTGGTGGCGGAGACCGGGTTGATCGCCGCGGCGATCCTGGTCGGTTACTCCCGGCGGCTGGACGACGGGCTCAACCTCGCGCTGGTCGCCACCGGGCTGGTCCTGCTGGGGCTGGTGCTGCTGGTGGGGCCGCTGCGCACCGCCGGCGGTCTGGAGATCCGGGCGGCCAATCTTCCGGTACGCGCCTGGACGCCGCTGATCGCCGACCGGCTCGGCACGGCACTGCTCGGGCTGCTCGCCGCCCTGGCGCTCGCCGCCGCGCTGGCCCTGCCGGCCGGTGTGGCGCTGGCCGCCAGCCTGCTGGTCGGCGCGGGCGCCGGTGCGGTCGCGCTGGACCTGGCCCGGCGACGGTTCCGGCCGCGCGCCGGTGGCGGGTCGGTGGCCGCCGCGCTGCGCCGGCACCAGCCGGAGTTCCTGCTCTACTTCTCCGCGCCTCCCGGCTCGGAATACCAGGTCACCATGTGGCTGCCGTACCTGGAACGGATCGGCCGGCCGTTCCTGGTCGTGCTGCGTGAGCCGGAGTTCCTGGCCCCGATCGCGGCGGCCACCGACGCGCCGGTCGTCTACTGCCCCACCCTGGGGGCGATGGACGAGGCGTTGGTGCCGAGCCTGCGGGCGGCGTTCTACGTCAACCACGGTGCGAAGAACAGCCACTGCGTCCGCTTCACCCAGCTCACCCACATCCAGTTGCACCACGGCGACAGCGACAAGGCGCCGAGCGCCAACCCGGTGTCGGGGATCTTCGACCGGATCTTCGTGGCCGGGCAGGCGGCGATCGACAGGTACGCACGCGCCGGCGTGCAGATCCCGGCGGACAAGTTCGTGGTGGTGGGTCGCCCACAGGTCGAGTCGATCGAGGTACGCCCGGAGCCCGCACGAGGGTTGGCGCACCCGACGGTGCTCTACACGCCGACCTGGACCGGGCACCACGCCGACGCCGACTACTGCTCGCTGCCGGTGGCCGAAAGCCTGCTGCGCCGACTGTTGGAGCGCGGCGCGAGGGTGATCCTGCGAGCCCACCCGTACACCACGCAGAACCCGGCATCGGCCCGCCAACTGGGCCGCCTGACCGAGTTGCTCGTCGCCGACCGGGCCCGCACCGGCCGCCAGCACGTGGTCGGCGCGGCGGCTCGGGAGCTGAGCCTGACCGAGTGCGTCAACTCCGCCGACGCACTGGTCTCCGACGTGTCCGGCGTGATCTCGGACTTCCTCTACTCCGGCAAGCCGTACGCGGTCACCGACATGGGCGACGAGGGCGACCGGTTCGTGGAGCGCTTCCCGTTGGCCGGGTCGGGTTACGTGCTGCGCCGGGACATGTCCAACGTGGACGAGGTGCTGACCGCCCTGCTGGACACCGACCCGCTGGCCGAGGCCCGCTGGGCCACCCGCCGCCGTTACCTCGGTGACTTCCCGGCCGAGGCGTACGCCGAGGCGTTCCTGACCGCCGCCCGCCGCGAGCTGGCACCGGCCGAGACACTGACCGCGTCCACAACGGCGTAGCCGCTCAGCGGTACGGGTGGAGCAGCGCCAGCACCGCCGCCGGGTCCTCCACGTGCGCGTTGTGCCCGAGACCCGGCAGCGTGGCCACCGGCACGCCGTACTCCTTGAGCTGTTCGTCGGTGACCATCGGATCGTTCTCCCCGCGCGCCAGCACCACCGGCACGTCGGTCGCCGCCAGCATCGCGGCCAGGTCGGGCTCGCCGACGGCGAAGGCGGTCGGGTCCATGGCGAGACGCCACCGGCCGTCGACCTGGCGCAGCCCGGCGTCCACCACCGGGTCGTCCGGCGAGACCAGGCCGGCCAGCCCGGAGACCCGCAGGTAGCGGCGCGCCGCCTCGGCGCGGCTGGCGAACCAGCTCACCGGTCGGGCGGCGACCTCGGCGGCGCGGGCCAGCTCAGCGGGTGACCAGATTGCCTTGATGCCCAGCCCGACGACAGCGTCCACCGGCGTTCCCGCGTCGCGGGCGGCGAGCACCAGGCCGACCACCCCACCCAGCGAGTGCCCGAGCACTACCAGCCGGTCGTCGGGAGCGAGGGCCTGCGCGATCTGCTGGGCGAAACCCGGGAAGGAGTACGACGGCAGCGGCGACGCCCAGCCGTGGCCGGCGAGGTCCGGTGCCAGCCACCGCCCGGGCCAGTGCTGATCGAGGTACGGGGCCCAGGGCAACCACACGTCCCCGGTCGCTCCCATGCCGTGCAGCAGCAGCAGGACCGGCCTACGACCGGCGTGACCACCCGTTTTCTCCACCACGGCCGCAGTCTCCCACGGTTCACGGCCCGGTACGAGAGTCGTCCATGACGGACCGCGCGGACAAACGCCGCGGGCGCCGGCCCCTTGTGGAGGACGGCGCCCGCGGCGGTCAACGTGCCCGGGTCAGGCGGAGTAGCCCCGGCTGGTGATCCAGTTGGCCAGGTCGATCGTGGTGATCCAGTACGACGGGTCGGCCGGGTTCGCCGAGTCGGCGATCCGCACGGTGCGACCGTTGTCCTTGTAGCCCACGACGGCGATGTAGTGCCCACCGCCGTAGGAGTGCCAGCTGCCGTCGGTGTCGGTGGCGTCCCCGACGACGTTCGCCACCACGCCCCGACCGTCGGTGATGGCCTTCACCACGTCGGCCTGCAGCCGGTCCATCTGGGCCGGGCTGGGCGCGCCGGGGAACATCCGGGTCCGGTACGGGGAGCCCTTCACCTCGGCGTTGAGCACCCGGGTGGTGTCCTCGGCCGAGTTGGTGCCCATCTCGGTGGTGCCCAGCTCGGCGCCGAGCTCCTCCTGGGTGCGGTCGATGCCGGCGGCGCTGAGCGCGTTCCGGGTGGCCGCCGGGCCGCAGTTGTAGTAGGTGTTCTGCGCCTCGTAGTCGTAGTCGAGCACCTTGGTCGCGGGCGGCTTCGGCCGCTCCGGCTTCCGGGTCAGGTCCGGGTTGCTGCTGGCCTTGGCGGCGGGCGACGCGGCGGTGGTGGCCGGGGCGGCAGTGGTCGGCGCGGCGCTGGCCGAGGGGGACGCGTCCCGAGCCTCGCCGCGGGAGGCGGCGACGTCGCTGCGCATCTCGGCGACAGTGGTCGCGGTGCGCTGGCCGGCCGGGGCGTCGTCGGCAGTGGTGAGCAGGGCGCCGGTGGTGGTGGCGATCGCGAGGGCCGCGGCGGAGGCGGCGACGATCTGGTACGGGCGCTCGGTGGCGAGGCGGCGGAGCTGACGCTGCAGGGTGTGCTTCACGGGGTCCTCCACGGATCGGGGGGAGAGCGGCACACCGGGGCCGGACCGGTATCCGGGCAGGCGCCAGCGCACGGACCGTGGTCCGCAGATGGTGAACCGCTCAGGGGAACGCCCGGCGCGGCCGGGCGGGGAAGGCGATGACCCGGGGGTCAGCTCACCGTCACTGGACGAGTGAGCGGGTGCACCGCCGCGCCGTGGAGGCGAGGGAACAACCGAGGGGTGGAAAGGTGCTGCACGAGGATGGGACTCCTTCCGACACCGCCTACCGGGTTAGCTGACGGATTCGGGCGGGAAGACGCCCTACCGCGGGCCGTGGCTCGCGGATTCACCCCGGACTTACTGGTGGGTCCCCGGTTCGTTGATCACGATTAAGCGGGTCGATGCGGCGTCGCGTCTTGCGATCGGTTACCGCACCGGACGGGACGACACTACTGGCGTCTCAACGCCCTGCCAAGCCAGGTTCACCTGCGTAAACCCCAATTGGCGCGACAATTTCTGCGCGTATTGCCGCTGATGTGACTCGATGGGACAACGGGTTACGGCGACACCTCCGGGCGACAACCGGACAGGCCGTAAAGAACGCGCCCACAATCGCGGGAACAATCCCGCCGACTGCGTCGGACGTCCGCTTTCGTGATTGGGTGAGCGGCCTCACATCACGGATTGGGCTCAACCCACCCGGGCCGGGCGCCACAGTGCCACGGGACGCAGCGCCCCGGCCACCGTGCGGCGCGCGGGGACCAGGGTCGGGCGTAGCCGGGCCGCCGCCGCGTACGCCTCCTCGGCGAGGGCACGAGCGGACTGTGCGGCCAACTCCGCGTCGCGCCAGGCGGCCCGCTCGCCGTCGGCGGCCACCTGGTAGTCGGCCAGCCGCGCATCCCGGACCACCCGGCTGATCAGCACCTCCTGCTCGACCGGGTGTCGCCGGGGATCCCAGCCACGCCGGTGCCCGAACACGTCGCCGAGCTGCGCCATTGTCAGGTCGCCTCGCCAGTACGCCGCCATCGCCGCCCGGTGCAGATAGCGTTCCCGAGCGGCGTACTCGGCGGGGGTGTGCGGGGTCTGCGGGGTGGGCAGTGCCCCGGCGTCGGCGAAGCGACGCGCGGCGGTGTCCGCCTCGTCGTACCCGGTCCAGGCCTGCTCCAGTTGCTCCTGAGCGGTCAGCCAGGCGGCGCGCCGCCGCTGGGCGGTGGTGGCCGCGCCGGCCGCGGCGACGGCCACCTCCTCGGCGTAGCGACGCAGGTCGACGGCCTCGGCGGCGGCCACCTCCCGAGGCGTGGGCCCGGCCGGGAGCGGGTCGTCAGTGGGCCGGTCCCGTTCGGGGCGGGCGGCCAGCACGGTGAGCAGGCCCAGGGTCAGCAGGAACAGCGTCGACCAGATGGCGGCGGCCCGCGGCATCTCGGTCACGAACTGGTAGAAGACGACGGTCTCCATGGTCGGCACCTCGGGGAGAGAGCAGTGCGATGGGGAGCCGCGCCGATCAGCGGGCCGCTGTGGGCCACGGGTCGGCGGGTCAGGGAGCGGGTGGGTCGACAGGGTGCGCGGTGACGGGACGGTCGTCCCGGTGGCTCAGCGTCCGGGTGGGGCCCGGGAAGCCCGACCGCTCGTACCGTCGACGAGGGGCAGCCGGTCAGATTCGGCCGCGCGGACCGGCAGCACGCCGGCCGCGATGGTGCCCTGATCACCGGGGAGCGCCACCGGCGTGTCGACCGACCAGGTCGGGACCGGCTCCTCGGCGGCCTCCGGCGGTATCGCCGGGGCCGGGCGGGCCACAGTGGGCGCACCGCAGTGCCGGTACGAGGCCGCCAGCGACCCGGCGGCGACCGAGGCCGGCACCGCGCTCGACGTCGGCACCGGGCCGGGTGTTGGCGTGACGGCCGTGGTCGGGCCTGCGCCGAGCGCCAGGGCCGCGACGACGGCGAGGCTGGTCAGCACCCGAGTCGCCCAGCGCGCCACCCACCACAGCGGACAGGTGAACGCGACCGGAAGCACGTCCCAACGGTACCGTCGCGCAGACCCGGGCGCACCGGCCACGGGCGTGTCGGATCACGCCGCGCCGACCCCGTTGACCAGGGTGGACGTTGTCAGCGCAGGTCGACGTACGTTGATCGACCGCCGGCTTGGCCGACCTCGTCGGCAGGTCCGTCGACCTCGCCGCGGGCGCTGCTTCCGGGTTCCCGTGCGTCGTCGTCACCTGCGGCGCGTTGTCGGGGGACGGGCGCCGGACGGGCCGCGCGGCGCGGCGCGAGCCGGCGCATCATCGGGGTTTCGACGAAGCGGTGCAGCAGCCCGGCGAGGACCAGGTTCGCCGCCAGGAAGCCGAGCACCACGGCCGGGCCACGCCAGCCCGCGAAGCCGATCCCCCAGGTCCCGCTCCAGCGCAGCACGCTCGTCATCACCAGCACGTGCACCAGGTAGAAGGCGAACGAGACCTCACCGAGCCAGACCAGCGGCCGGGACCGCCACGGCGAGCGCCGACCCCGCACGTCCGCGTCCGCGGCAGCGGTGATCACCAACAGGTACGCGACGGCGAGCAGCGTGGTCCACAGCTCGGCGCGGATCCACTGCGCTGCCGCCACCCAGGTGACCAGGAAGATACCGCTGGCCACTGTCAGTCCGGGACCGCGCCAGAGCCCTCGGCGCATCAACTCGGCAGCCACCGCGCCCAGCCAGAACTCCAGCGACCGCACCGGCGGGAAGATCTGGGTGAACCACCAGCGGCTCACCTCCGGCACCAACTCCTGCGCCGGCCAGAGCGCGAGGATGAGCAGCGGCAGCGCGACGACCAGCGCCCAGAGCAGCTTCGGTCGGGCCCGGCGCAGCAGTGGCAGCGCCAGCGGCAGACACAGGTAGAAGAAGAACTCGCAGGACAGCGACCAGCTGACGGTGTTGATGCTGTAGAACCAACCAGGCCGAGGGTCCCACGCCTGCAACAGCAGCAGGTTCTCCAACGCCGCCGCCGGCAGGACCGGGTCGGCGAACCACCAGGCGACCACCAGCGTCGCCGCGAACAGCACCAGGTGGTTCGGGTAGATCTTGGCGATCCGTCGCCGCCAGAACGTACGCCGGGAGTCTCCCTCGCGGGCCGACCAGACCAGCACGAAACCGCTGAGGATGAAGAAGAACTGCACCCCGGAGAGACCGAGGGTGAACAGCGCGTCGATGACTGCCTTGTAGTCCGGCTCGGCGATGATCCGCATGGTGCCGGCGTGGAAGCCGAAGACCAGCAGAGCGGCGATCCACCGCAGCCCGGTCAGCGAGGGCAGCCGGGGCACGGCCGGTGCGGGCCGGGCGGCCGACGTCGCGGCGACGCTCGTCATGCCGGGATCCCGGCGCTCGGCAGGGTCACCAGCACGGTCGTAGCCTCCTCGTCGCGGCGTCGGACGGCGCGACGGCGACGCCCACGACGACCCGGCAGGGCCGCACCGAGGCACCCTACCGGGTCACTCCCGGGTGAACCGGACGCATCCCACCCGCCCCACGAGCCTGCGTTCCCCGGGCCGGAAACCGCCCACCGGCCCGGCGTTAACCTTCCGCTGGGCGGGAGTTCAGAGAGTTCACCATCGGCGGCAACGTCAGGTTCCGGGGCCGGCCACCCGGGTCGTCGAAGGTGGCGGACGTGGTCAATGAGCCGACGCACGCACCGCTGCTGAGCATCGTCGTGCCCGTGTACGGCGTCGAGGCGTACCTGTACCAGTGCCTCGAGTCGATCCGGGCCGACATCCCGGCGGGCGAGTCGGACGCGGTCGAGCTGATCGCCGTCGACGACGCCTCCCCGGACGGCTGCGGCGACATGCTCCGCTCGTACGCGGTCAGCCGCGACGGCGTGCGCGTCGTGCACCTGAGCAGCAACGTTGGTCTGGGGCTGGCCCGCAACGCCGGGCTCGACGTGGCCACCGGCCGCTACGTCTGGTTCGTCGACAGCGACGACTGGTTGCCACCGGGCACGATCGCGGCGGTGCTGGACCGGCTGCGCCAGCACCAGCCCGACGTGCTGATGCTCGACCACCTGCGGGTGCACGAGGACGGCCGGCGGGAGGTCGACGCGAGCAGCCCGCTGCTGCGCGGGATCAACGGCGTGACCCGGTTGGCCGACCAGCCGCAGCTCCTGCGGGTGCAGCACACCGCCTGGAACAAGGTGGTCCGCCGGGACTTCATGGACGAGCTGGAGCTGCGGTTCTTCCCCGGGTGGTACGAGGACATCCCGTTCAGCCATCCCCTGCTGATCGGGGCCGAGAAGATCTCCGTGCTGGACCGGATCTGCTACCTGTACCGCCAGGGCCGCCAGGGCGCGATCACCTCCACCCGCAGCGGCCGGCACTTCGACGCCTTCGCCCAGTACGAGCGGCTGATGGACTGGGTCGCCCGGAAGCACCCGGACGAGCGGTTGCAGGCCGAGCTGTTCGAGCTGATGATCAGCCACTACCTGGTGGTGGTGGGCAACGACGGCCGGCTGCACCCGCACCTGCGGCGCGACTTCTTCCACCGGGCCGCCGCGCACTACCGTCGCTACCTGCCCACCGGCGGCTACCCGCTGCCCCCGGGCGTGACCGGGCTCAAGCACCGCCTCGTCGGGCGGGGTGACTGGGTGGCGTACTCGGCGCTGCGCCAGGCCCACCGGGTCGCTGGTCGCCTGCGTCGGTCCGACCCGGTGGGCGGCGCCGACGGTGGTTCGCGCGCCGCCGACGAGGACCCGGGGCGAGGGGCGAGCGCCGGGCCGACGCGCGACGGTGGGCTCGCGCCGGAACGGCGCGACGCGCTGGCCGTCGGCCGGTTGCCGTGAGCGACCCCACCGCGAAGCACGCCGGGAGCCGGGGCGGCTCCCGGCGCCCTGATTTCCCAGGTCGTCCGCCTGTCCGGTGGACGACGACAGCACCACCGCACCCCGGTGCGGGCGTACCTGAGCAGAGGTCGGAATGACAGCGACAATCAAGATCGGACCGCACGCGGTCGGTGCCGGGGAGCGACCGTTCGTGGTCGCCGAGATGTCCGGCAACCACAACGGCGATCTGAACCGGGCGCTGGCCATCGTCGACGCGGTGGCCGCGAGCGGGGCGCACGCGCTCAAGCTCCAGACGTACCGGCCGGACACCATCACCATCGACGTCGACACCCCGGCGTTTCGGATCTCCAGCGGGCACGAGTTGTGGGGCGGGGAGAACCTGTACCGCCTCTACGAACGCGCGCACACCCCGTACGAGTGGCATGCCCCGATCTTCGAACGGGCCCGCGAGCGGGGCCTGACCGTCTTCTCGTCGCCGTTCGACGCGACCGCCGTGGAGCTGCTGGAGTCGCTGGACGCGCCCGCTTACAAGATCGCCTCGTCGGAGCTGGTCGACCTGCCGCTGATCCGACTGGTGGCCAGCACCGGCAAGCCGATGGTGATCTCCACCGGAATGGCGACGGTCGCCGAGATCGACGCCGCCGTGCGCACCGCTCGGGCCGGGGGCGCGGCGGGCATCGTCCTGCTGGCCTGCACCGCGTCCTACCCGGCGCCGCCGGCCGACAGCAACCTGCGCCGGTTGCCGGTGCTGGCCGGCGCGTTCGACGTCCCGGTCGGGCTCTCCGACCACACCCCCGGCATCGGAGTGGCGGTCGCCTCGGTGGCGCTCGGGGCCTGCTTCATCGAGAAGCACGTGACGCTGGACCGGGCCGACGGCGGCGTGGACTCGGACTTCTCCCTGAACCCGGCGGAGCTTACGGCCCTGGTCGCCGAGTCCGGCCGCGCGTACGAGGCGCTGGGCGGCACCGCTGTCGGACCGACCCCCGCCGAGCGGGAAGGGCTACGGTTCCGCCGGTCGCTCTTCGTGGTCGAAGACGTCCGGGCCGGCGATCCGGTGACCGCGCACAACGTCCGCTCGATCCGGCCGGCCGGCGGGCTGGCACCCGTGGAGATCGACCGGGTGCTGGGCCGTACCTTCGCCACCGACGTCCCCCGAGGCACCCCCCTGAGCTGGGACCAGATCTAACCCCAACGCCGTTCAGTTAAGTGGTTGGTGTGGTCGTCAAGGGTCGGGGATGACGATGTCGATACTGGTGGTGGCTTGGTAGCTGCGCCGGTCGATGG
>NZ_JBEZGJ010000145.1:0-18344 GCF_040649965.1 Micromonospora sp. NPDC048843 | reverse complement strand
TGGCCGTCACCTCTCGATAGAGTGAGCCTCTATCCAATAGAGCACTACAGTTGAGAGGTGGTTGTCAAGCGGCGATACCCCGTCGAGTCGCGTCAGCGGCTCTTGTACGCCTCGACGACCTCAACCGGGATCCGGCCGCGCTCGGAAATCTTGTAGCCGTTCTTGACGGCCCATTCCCGGATGGCCCGGTTCTGCTCCCGATCCATTCCCGCGCCGGCGGGTCGCCCCGGTCGCCGGACCGAACGGGCGCTCTCCACCGGGCCGCGCCCGATCCGCCGACCCGCATTGATGTACGGATCGAGCGTCTTGCGCAGGACGCCGGCATTCTCGTCGGAGACATCGATCGTGTAGGCCACGCCGTCGAGACTGAACTCAACCGTCCGGTCGGCCTTCCCACCGTCGAGGTCGTCGGTCAGGACCGTGATTACTTTTCTCGCCATTGCCGATTACTCCCTGTGTGCGGCGGGATGTGTCCAAAGTCTGACCTATCACCCCGGTAATCCGCAACAATATGCCTTCCATTCATTCGGCGCGTCGCGATTCCGTTACCGAGCAAAACCGCGAAACGGTTCGGTGGCGAGGCTTCATTCCCCGAGGATGCCGCTGTGACCGGCGATGGCGGCCGCCTCGGCCCGGTTCGAGACCCGCAACTTGCGCAGCAACGCGGCGGTCATCCGTTTCACCGTCCGTTCGGAGACGTGCAGTTCTTCGGCGATGTCGACGGTGCTGCGGCCAGCGGCGATCGCCCGCAGCAGCCGCCGTTCCTCGCCGTCCAGGTCGACGGACGCGGAGCGCGTGGACCGCAGCATGGCGCGCAGCAGGTCGGCCGGCAGCACCGCCCAGCCGTCGAGGATCGCCAGCAGCGGGGGAAGCAACTCCTCCGGTTCGCTGGTCTTGGGCAGGAACCCCTCGGCGCCGGCCCGCAGCGCCTCCACCGCTGGCCCTGGGTCGGTGGAACCGGACATCGCGACCACCCGTACCCGTGGGGTGGTCCGCCGGATCGCGGCCACCGCCCGGATGCCGCCGGGCGGCGGCATGTGCAGGTCGACCAGGGCCAGGTCGGGGCGGCAGTTGCTGACCAGGGCCGCCGCCGCGGCGGCGTCGCCGGTCGAGGCGATGACCTCGGCCCGGCCGTTGGTGGTGATCGGGAGCAGCAACTCCAGCCCGCGGACGAAAAGGGGGTGATCGTCCACGACGACGAGTCGCAAGGTGGAGGCTCCCGGCATGTCTGCGCCGTTCCCCAGCGGGTACCGATCATGCGGGTTCGCACCGAACGAGAGGAGTCGGGTGGATGCGCGTACGGCACGGTCTGCGGGACCTGCTGCGAGGGTTGCGCCCCGCTGGGCCGACACCGGGCGAAAAGCGACCGACGGCGGCCGATTCGGAGTTGCTGCTGCGGGTGCTGTGCCACGAGTTCCGAACGCCGATCAGCACGCTGACCTCGCTGACCCGCGCGTTGGCCGACGAGCGTCAGGACCTGACCGGGGACGACCGGCGGGCGCTCAGTGAGCTGGCCCGCGACCAGGCCGCCCACCTGCAGAGCCTGCTGCTCGACGCGGCCGCCGGCACCGGCGTGCTGACGCCGACCCCACAGCCGGAGCCGGCCGTCGCGCTGGCGGGCATCCTGCGGGAGGCCGCCGCGCTGGTGCCGGTCGGCCGCCGGCGGGCGCGGGCCACCCGGCGGGCGGCCTCCTGCCCGGTGCCGGCCGGACGAACCCGACAGGTGCTGGTCAACCTGGTGCAGAACGCGTTGCGGCACGGGCCGCCGGACGGACAGGTCGGGCTCTACGCGACAGTGCGCGGGCCCAGCCTGAGCATCCTGGTCACCGACGAGGGTCGGGTCGACGATGCGCTACTGGTCGCGCTGCGGCGTCCGACGCCGGCCGTCGGGATGTCCGGTCTGGGCCTGTGGATCGCGCGGCAGCTCGTCGCGACGGATGGGGGAGCGTTGCGGGCGTACCGGCTACGGCCCCGTGGAGTGGCGCTGGAGGTGCTGCTGCCGATGGCTCGCCCGGTGCGCTGACCCGGGCGGGACACCGGTTGGCCCGCTCGGGTCATCGCGGCGGGAACGGCCTCGCTAACTGTTTCCGGTACCGAGGAGGTCGGATGTTCAGCCACGTCAAGGATCTGCAGTTCGAGGCCAAGCCGGACGGCCCGGATGCGGCGTTCGCCCGCCGCCTGCAGGAGGTGCTGGGCGGTAAGTGGGGCGAGATGACCGTCGCCAACCAGTATCTCTTCCAGGGTTGGAACTGCCGACTGCCCGGCAAGTACAAGGACCTGCTGCTCGACGTCGGCACGGAGGAGATGGGCCACGTCGAGATGATCGTCACGATGATCACCCGGCTGTTGGACAGCGCGCCGCTGTCGCTGGGCGAGGGGATCGCGGAGGATCCGGGAGGTGCCGCGACCTACGCCGGTGAGAACCCGGCGCACTTCATCCACGCCGGGGGTGGGGCCCTGCCCACCGACTCCAACGGGGTGCCGTGGAGCGGCGCGTTCATCACCGCCAGCGGCAACCTGTTGGCCGATTTCCAGCTCAACGTCACCGCCGAGGCGCAGGGTCGGCTCCAGGTCGCCCGGCTGTTCCACATGACCGACGACCCGGGCGTCAAGCAGATGCTGCGCTTCCTGCTGGCCCGCGACACCATGCACCAGAACATGTGGCTGGCGGCGATCGAGCAGCTCAGGGAGGACGGGCTGGAGGAGATGCCGGTGCCGGAGGCGTTCCCGGACTCGGGTGAGTTCACAGCGGAGTACGGCTACACCTACCTGGGCTTCTCCTCGGGCACCGACGCCGCCCAGGGGCGCTGGGCGTCCGGGCCCTCGCCGGACGGCAAGGGCGAGTTCCGGTACGACCACAACCCGCTGGCGAACGCGCCGGAACCGGTGCTGCCCCCGGGTGACCCTCGCCTGTACGGCACCAGCCCAGTGGTCTAGGTCACAGGCCGGAACAAGGGGAACGCTTTGTTACTTGAGTGAGACACGCTCAACTCAACGCGATGGCAGGTGTTCGATGGCAACTCTTCCGGTACTTCCCCTGACCGACGCCGTGCTGCTGCCCGGGATGGTCATCCCGGTGACCCTCGACCCCACCACCCAGGCCGCGATCGACGCGGCGCGTGCGACCGGCGACCGCAAGCTGCTGGCCGTGCCGCGCATCGACGGCGAGTACGGCCCGGTGGGCGTGGTCGCCACCATCGAGAAGGTCGGCCGGCTGCCCGAGGGCGAGCCCGCCGCCGTCATCCGTGGCCTGTCCCGGGCCCGGATCGGCTCCGGCGTGCCGGGCCCCGGCGCCGCCCTCTGGGTCGAGGCGACCGAACTCGACGAACCCGCCTACGCCGGTCGGGCCCGGGAACTCGCCCGCGAGTACCGCGCCCTGGTGACCTCAGTGCTCCAGCAGCGGGGCGCCTGGCAGGTCATCGACGCGGTGGAGCGGATGACCGACCTCTCCGAACTGGCCGACTCGGCCGGTTACGCGCCCTGGCTGACGCTGGAGCAGAAGACCGAGCTGCTCGCCGCGCCGGACGTCACCGCCCGGCTGGAGCTGTTGGTCGGCTGGGTGAAGGACTACCTGGCCGAGCAGGAGGTCACCGAGCAGATCAACAGTGACGTCCGCGAGGGGCTGGAGAAGTCCCAGCGCGAGTTCCTGCTGCGCCAGCAGCTCGCCGCGATCCGCAAGGAGCTGGGCGAGGACGAGCCGGACGGCTCTGCCGACTACCGGTCCCGCGTCGAGTCCGCCGAACTGCCGGAAAAGGTACGCGAGGCGGCCATGCGCGAGGTCGGCAAGCTGGAGCGGGCCAGCGACGCCTCCCCGGAGGCGGGTTGGATCCGTACCTGGCTGGACACCGTGCTCGAGATGCCGTGGGGCACGCGTACCGAGGACAACACCGACCTCGCCGCGGCCCGGGCGGTGCTCGACGCCGATCATGCCGGCCTGGCCGACGTCAAGGACCGCATCCTGGAGTACCTGGCGGTGCGCAACCGGCGAGCCGAGCGCAACCTCGGCGTGGTCGGCGGTCGCGGCTCCGGCGCGGTGCTCGCCCTCGCCGGTCCTCCCGGAGTGGGTAAGACCAGCCTCGGCGAGTCCGTGGCGCGGGCGCTCGGACGCAACTTCGTCCGGGTCTCGCTCGGCGGCGTCCGCGACGAGGCGGAGATCCGCGGGCACCGGCGCACCTACGTGGGGGCGCTGCCCGGTCGGATCGTCCGCGCGCTGCGTGAGGCAGGTTCGATGAACCCGGTCGTGCTCCTCGACGAGGTGGACAAGTTGGCCGCCGGCTACGCCGGTGACCCGGCCGCCGCCCTGCTGGAGGTGCTCGACCCGGCCCAGAACCACACCTTCCGGGATCACTACCTGGAGGTCGACCTCGACCTGTCCGATGTGCTCTTCCTGGCCACCGCCAACGTGGTGGAGTCCATCCCCGGCCCCCTGCTGGACCGGATGGAGCTGGTCACCCTTGACGGGTACACCGAGGACGAGAAGGTCGCCATCGCCCGCGACCACCTGCTGCCCCGGCAGCGGGAGCGGGCCGGGCTGACCGTTGACGAGGTCAGCGTCGCCGACGAGGCTCTCGCGCTGATCGCGGGGGAGTACACCCGGGAGGCCGGCGTCCGGCAGCTCGAGCGGGCCCTGGCCAAGATCCTGCGCAAGGTGGCGGTGACGCTGGCGACGGACCCGACGCCGGCACGCGTGGGCACCGACAACCTCACCGGATACCTGGGTCGGCCGAAGTTCACACCGGAATCGGCCGAGCGCACCGCCGTGCCCGGCGTGGCCACCGGTCTGGCCGTCACGGGTGCCGGCGGGGACGTGCTCTTCATCGAGGCGACAAGCATGGAGGGCGAGCCGGGGCTGACCCTGACCGGCCAGCTCGGCGACGTGATGAAGGAGTCGGCGCAGATCGCGCTCTCCTACCTGCGCTCCAACGGGCGGCGGTTCGGCATCGACCCGAACGCTCTCGCGGGACGCCGGATCCACGTCCACTTCCCGGCGGGCGCGGTGCCCAAGGACGGTCCGAGCGCCGGCATCACAATGGTCACGGCCCTGGCGTCGTTGGTCACCGGTCGCCCGGTCCGCCCCGAGTTCGGGATGACCGGTGAGGTGACGCTCTCCGGTCGGGTGCTGCCGATCGGTGGGGTGAAGCAGAAGCTGCTCGCCGCGCACCGGGCCGGCCTCACCGAGGTGATCATCCCGGCGCGCAACGAGCCCGACCTGGACGACCTGCCGACCGAGGTGCGCGAGGCGCTGACAGTGCACACCCTGGCCGACGTGGCCGACGTGCTCGCCCTGGCGTTGCGCCCGGCCGACGTGAAGACGCTGGATGGTCCGGCGCTCTTCGCGGTCTGACGCTCCGACCAATTGGGCCCCCGCCGTCTTCCGACGGCGGGGGCCCTTTCGGTACGCGGGGGAGGTCTACTGTCTCGTCTGCACCGTCAACCACCTCTCCGCCGCGAGGCGGCCCCCTGGAGGAACCCCCGTGAACGTGGTGCTCTGGATCATTCAGATCCTGCTCGCCGCCGTCTTCACCGGCGTCGGGCTGGCCAAGCTGAGCCAGCCCAAGGAGAAGTTGCGCGACGTGATGCGGTGGGTGGACCCGGTCCCGCCGTCGCAGGTCAAGTCGCTCGGCGCGGTCGAGCTGCTGGCCGCCGCCGGGCTCGTGCTGCCCGCCGCCACCGGCATCGCCACAGTGCTCACCCCGCTCGCCGCCGTCGGGCTGGTCATCGTCATGATCGGCGGCATCCTGGTGCACCTGCGCGCCCGCGAGCAGCAGGCCACCCAGGAGGGGCGTCGCACCGAGATCCAGGGCGCTGTCGCCTGCGCTGCGCTGCTCGTCCTCGCCGCCGTGGTGGCCTGGGGCCGTTTCGGCCCGTACGCCCTCTGATCCGCGTCGGCCTGCGCGCGACAATGCACAGTAGAGTCTGCCCGCCGCTCGAGGTGGCACTCAACGGGGGAGAGGCATGGAACCGATCGTGAGCGCACCTGGTGCGGTACCGCCGGCAGTGCCACAACGGTCAGATCCACCGGGCCGACGGCTGGGACGACGGGTCCTCTTCGCCGGCGGCGCGGGCGCCGCGGTCGCGACGACGGTGGCCACCCTGGCCGGTGCCGAACAGGCGGGATCGCCGCCGGTCACGACCGTGCGGGAGGCCCCGCTCAGCCTTCGGGACCCCCGGGTCGGCTGCCGGCTCGACGGCAGTGACGAGTCGGACAAGGTCACCACCGCGCTGAACCTGCTGCCGGCCGATGGCGGGGAGATCTTCCAACCGGTGGGCGCACTCGGTCTCGGATCGGAGGTCCGCTTTCCGACGAACGTGACCTGGACCGGCGAGAACATCGGGGCGGCGATCATCCAGCCGGCCCCGGGCTACACCGGTCGTCTGGTCTCGAGCGGCAAGTACAACCAGATCTCCAACGTGCACTTCTACGGCATGCGGACCTCCGACGTGCTGTTGACCGTCCGTGGCCCCCGATCGACCTTCCACCACCTGCACTTCGGCAACTCGGGCAGCCACGCCATCGAGTTCCTCGGCAAGGACGCGGACACCAGCGCCCACGCCAACAAGATCACCGATATCAACATCGAGGACTGCCTCGGCGTGGGCATCCTCGTGAACAAGGTCGCGTACGACAACGAGTTCCTCAACGTCTGGGTCGGTGAGTGCCAGACCGGGATACGGCTGCTGGACAGCGCCTGCTTCTTCGACAACCTGCATGTCTGGGGTTGCCGGGGCAACGGCGTGGAGCTGCGCGAACCCGCCCATCGAAACATCTTCCAGAACGTCTACCTGGAGTCGAACGGCACGAGTGGCACCGGCAGCGGCGCCGATCTGCGGCAGGTCTGGGGGACCCAGTTCATCGGCGGCCGGCTGTGGCGCAACGCCACCAACGGCATCGAGGTCTCCTCATCCGGACGTACCCGGATCATGGGGCTCGACATCCACGACAACGGCGCGAAGGGGATCCTCGGCCGTGACGCCGACATGTGCCAGGTGATCGGCAACCAGTTCTACGACGACGCGACGCCCCGCCGCCAGGAGCGACCGATCGTGACTGTCGGCACCAGCAACAACTGGATCGTCACCAACAACGTGATGCGGGCGTTCGACCACCGGTCCGGTGGCGCGTCGCTGGCCGGGGCCAACAACGTGGTCAACGGAAACATCGGCTAGCACCGGTGGGGCGGCGGGTGCTCACGTTTCTCCCGCCGCCTCGCCGGCCCGTGTCGTCGGCGACCGTCGTGCTCCGGCGGTCGCCGACGGCGTGCTCAGCGTTCGTCGCCGCCGCGGTCGCGGCGCACTGTGGCCTTGCGGCCCTTGATCGTGCTGGAGCGCAACCCGGAGATCACCTCGTCGGCCACCCCCTGCGGCACCTCCACCAGTGAGAACCGGTCGGCGATCTCGATCGAGCCGATGTCCCGGCCGCGGATGCCGGTCTCCCCGGTGATCGCGCCGACCAGATCCTGCGGGCGCACCCCGGCGCGTCGACCCAGGCCGACGAAGACCTGGACGGTGTTGCCTCCGCCGGAGCGTGGCCGGCCCCCACCCCGCCGGTCGCCGCCACGGCCGCCGGCCTCCGGCCGACCCTCGCGCGGCCCACGGACCGGAACCTGCGGGATCTCCTCCTCGTCGTCGGAGCCCGGCGACGTCACCTCGTGGGCCAGCTTCACGGCGGCGAGGGCGACCTCCATCAGGTCGAACTCGTCGGTCAGCGTCTCCACGATCACCCGGAACGGGTCGAGGTCGTCCTCGAGGAGGCTCTCCCGCAGGGCCGCCTGGGTCAGCTCCAGCCGCCGGGTACGCATGTCGGCGACGGTGGGGATCTTGTCGATGGTGATCCGCTGGCCGGTCACCCGCTCGATGGTCTTGAGCATCCGGTGCTCACGCGGCTCGGCGAGAGTGATCGCCACGCCCTCGCGGCCAGCCCGACCCACCCGACCGATCCGGTGCACGTACGACTCCGGGGCGGACGGCACGTCGTAGTTGACGACGTGGGTCAACTGCTCGACGTCCAGCCCACGGGCCGCCACGTCGGTGGCCACCAGCAGGTCGGCGGTGCCCGCCCGCAGCCGGCCCATGACCCGGTCGCGCTGCTCCTGGCTCATGCCACCGTGCAGCGCCTCGGAGCGGTAGCCCCGACCGTTCATCGTCTCGGTCAACCGGTCGACCTCTTCCCGGCTGCGGCAGAACACGATCGCCGCGGTCGGGGACTCCACGTCCAACACCCGACCCAGCGCGGCCGGCTTGTGCGCCCGGGTCACGATGTACGCGCTCTGCCGCACCCGGGGCGCCTCACCAGCTACCTGCTGCTCCCGGCCGATCTCGATCCGTACCGGTTCGCGCAGGTGCTGGCGGGCCATCCCGTCGATGCGCGACGGCATGGTGGCCGAGAAGAGCACCGTCTGACGCTGCGCCGGAGCGTGCTCCAGGATCGCCTCGATGTCCTCGGCGAAGCCCATGTCGAGCATCTCGTCGGCCTCGTCGAGCACCACCGTGGCCAACCCACCCAGGCGCAGGGTGCCCCGGGCGATGTGGTCGAGGGCCCGGCCCGGTGTGGCCACCACCACGTCGACACCGCTGTCCAGTGCCCGCAGCTGCCGCCCGATCGGCTGCCCACCGTAGATCGGCAGCACCCGCGCGCCCAGGTCCTTGCCGTAGCGGTGGAACGCCTCCGACACCTGCACCGCCAGCTCCCGGGTCGGCACCAGCACCAGCGCCACCGGGTCGCCGCCCTGGCGGTGTGCCGTCATGAGGTTCAGCAGCGGCAGCGCGAACGCGGCCGTCTTGCCGGTGCCGGTGGCTGCCTGACCCAGCAGGTCCCGACCCTCCAGCAGCGGTGGGATAGCCTCCCGCTGGATGGGGGTCGGCTCCTCGTACCCGAGGGCGGCGAGCGCGCCCAGCAGCTCGGCGCGGAGCCCGAGCTCGGTGAAGGCGCTCACCTCGTCGGTGCCGTCGGGGGTGGCGTCGATCGGTGCGTCGTGCTGTGCAGGTGCGGAACTCATGTGCCAAGCCTTTCATCACGCCGTCCGGGCCGTTGCGGCGACCGCCACAAGAGCTGTCTCCGGGCTCGTGCTGCGGCCGTTCCAAGATCCCGGCGGCGGCCTCGGTCAGGCGTCGGTGGTCAGGATGGCCAGCACCATCACCGCGGCGAGGGCCACGTCGAGCACCACGCAGAACTCGGCGTAGCCGCGCGGCACCACCCGGCGGTTGCGGTGGTGCACCACGTCCCAGCCGGCGTGCGCCAACCACCCGAACGCCACAAGCCAGTCGGCGGTCCGTCCGCCGGCCAGCACCGCGACCAGCGTCAGGGCGACCCAGACGGCCAGACCGGCGAGTTGGGTGGCGAACACGCCCCGCCCGCCCAGCGTGCGGCGGGCCATGCCGATCACCAGGTAGCCGCCGGGCAGCACCAGCATCGTCCACGGGCTGAGCACACCCGGGTCGACCCACATGTCCACGGTCAGCAGCAGCGCCAACCCGGCCGGCCAGCGGTGGGCGAGCGCCACCACGACCCGGTTTCGGCGTACCGGCGCCGACGCCTCGTGTCGGTGCCGGAGAGCCACCAGCACCATCGCGGGGATCATCAGTAGGTGACCGCCGAGCATCAGCGCGTCGGCACCGATCAGGCCGGCCCAAGACGGCACGAGCAGCAGCAGGAACGGGACGTACATCGCAGCGGCCATCTCGCCGACCGCGTGCCAGCGGTGCGCCCGGTAGCGCATCGCCACAGTCATCCCGACGGTCATGTTCGTGGCCATCACCAGCGCGGCGATCTCCGGCCGGGCCAGCGCGTCGCCGACGCCCAGAGCGGCGCCGGCCAGCGCCCACAACGGTCCGAGCAGCAGCATCCCGGCGATCATCGCCACTGCCATCTCGCCCAGGTGCCACAGCAGCCGCCGCCTGCTGCTGGCCGGTGTCGCGGCGGCCGGTGCCGCAGTGGCCGGCATCGGGGCCGAGGGGGTCGGCTCGTCGGTGGGCACTGGCGCGGGCGACGGTACGGCGGTCAGGCTGTCCGCGTACATCCGGGTGTTTTCCATGCCCCGACCCTGCCGGTGCCACCGGTGTGGCCGGCAGACCCGATCGTCACGGGAAAACCGTGCGGACCGCACGGCCCGAACGTGACAGTTCGCACGGGTGGAGGGTGGGCCGGGCGGTCCTAGGATCGGTGCGTGGCGAGCGAGGCGGTGACTCCCCGGGCGGACCGCCGGCTGCGCCGTGTCCGGTGGGTGACGCTGGTGTCGCTGGCCACCGGCGTCTGGGCGAGCGTCCTGCTACCGGCGGTCGGCCTGACCCGCGAGCCCGACCCGGGCCGGGTGACACTCGGCGCGGTCGGCATCCTCGCCTTCGTGATCGCCCAGACCGTCGTCCTGTACGCGGCCGTGACGCCGTGGCTCGACCCGCGCTGGCGGCGTCGGGCCGAGCTGAGCCTGGTCGGGGTGGCGGTGCTGACCGTTCCGCTGGTGGGTCCGGTGGCGGCCGGCAGCTGGCCGACCTGGGCCTGGCTCGGTGCGGCGCTGATCGGCATGACGCCGCTGCTGGTGCGGTGGCGGGCCGCGCTGACGGTCGCGGCCGGCGTCCTGGCGGTGGCGGTCGCGGTGGCCTGGTGGACCGGCGGTTCCGTTCCGCGCCACCTCGCCGTGACCGGTGGGATCGGCGCGGCGGTGGCCGCCGTCAACGGGCTCCAGGTCTGGTTCTGGGACCTGCTCGTGGAGGCCCGGCAGGGCCAGGCCGCCCAGGCCCGGCTGGCCGCCGCCGAGGAGCGGCTGCGCTTCGCCCGCGACGTGCACGACGTCCTGGGGCACAGCCTCACGGTGATCGCGTTGAAGGCCGAACTCGCCGCCCGGCTCGCCCCGGTCGACCCGGAACGGGCTGGGCGGGAAGCCGCCGAGGTGCAACGGTTGGCCGCCTCCGCGCTGAGCGAGGTACGGGAGACCGTGCACGGTTATCGGGTCGTCGACCTCGACGAACAACTCACCGCGGTGGTGGGGGTGCTGCGCTCCTGTGGGGTGCGGTGCACGGTTCTGCCGCTGCCGGCGGACCTGCCGCAGCCCGCCGCCATCGAGCTGGCGGCGGTGCTGCGCGAGGCGAGCACCAACGTGCTGCGGCACAGCCGGGCCGACTGGTGCCGGATCCGCATCGACAGGGAGGACGACGTGGCCAGGATGACGGTGGCCAACGACGGCGCCGACGACCGCAGCCCGGACGCGCACAGTCACGGCCTGCGCGGGCTGGCCGACCGGCTCGCCGCTGCCGGGGGCGAGTTGCGGGTACGCCGGGAGGACGCGATCTTCACCCTCGAAGCCACAGTGCCGGCGCCGTCGTGATCCGCGTCCTGCTCGCCGACGACGAGGACCTGATCCGGGTGGCCGTCGCCGCGCTGCTCGCCCTGGAACCGGACATCGAGGTGGTGGCACACGCCGCCGACGGGAAGACGGCCGTCACCGCGGCGCTGGCGCACCGCCCGGACGTGGCAGTGGTGGACCTGGAGATGCCCGGCCTGGACGGCATCGCGGTAGCCGCCGAGCTGACCCGGGTCCGGCCCGACTGCGCGGTGGTCGTGCTGACCGGGCACGGTCGCCCCGGGCACCTGCGCCAGGCGCTGACCGCCGGCGTCCGAGGGTTCCTGCCCAAGGGCTCGCCGGGTGGGGCACTCGCCGACGTGATCCGCCGGGTGCACGGCGGAGGGCGCTACGTCGACCCGTCGCTGGCCGCCGACGCGTTGACTCTGCCCCCGTGCCCGCTGACCCCTCGGGAACTGGAGACGCTGCGGCTGGTGGAGGTCGGTGCCCCGGTCGCGGTGATCGCCCGTCGGGTGCACCTGTCCACCGGAACCGTGCGCAACCACCTCTCCGCCGCCGTGCAGAAGCTCGGCGCCGCCGACCGGGCCGAGGCCGTCCGCACCGCCCGGGACAACGGCTGGCTCTGACTTCGGTTGGCGACCGCCGAGCAGGAGGGTCGCCGGCTAGCGTAGGCGCGTGCGTACGGTGGAACTCGTCTGCTCGCCCGGCCTGGAGGTCGCGGTCCGGGCGGTCTGGGGCCGGCTGGCCGCCGCCGGGTTGCCCAGCCTGGCCCGCAACATCCACCCGACCAACCGACCGCACCTCACCCTCGCCGCCGTCGACGAGTTCCCGCCGGGGGTCGAGCACCGCCTCGCCGAGCTGTTCGACGCCGCGCTGCCGGTGCCGGTGACGCTCGACCGGGTCGTCGTCCTCGACGGCAGCGCCCCACTGGTCTGGCTCGTCCGACCCACTCCGGCGTTGACCGCGCTGCACGCCGCCGTCTGGGACGTTCTCGCCGAGGCCGACGGACACCGCCCGTGGCATGCGCCAGGCGCGTGGGTGCCGCACCTGAGCCTGGCCCTGCGGTTCCGCAACGCGGACCCGCGGTTGGCTCGTGCCGTCGCCGGTGGCCAGCGCCCGACCGGCGACTTCGACGCCGCGCGCAGCTACGACGGCACGGACCGCTCGGTGACCCCGCTGACCGGTCGCGGCTGACGTCGTCACGCGCCGTCCGGAGCCTCAGTTGCTGCCGCCACCGCCACCGCCATCGCCGCCACCGCCATCGCCCCCGCCGCTGAACTCACCACCACCGCCGCCACCCGCACCGCCGGCGTAGCCGTGACGTCCGTCGAGGAAGGGCAGGTCGCCGCGTATTCCGGGTGGCTTGGGCCGCTTGCCCGGCCCCGCGAGATGTTGCAGGCAGACCCGGCCGCTAACCGGGAAGCATTCGCCACGGCCTCCGCAGTCGGCCAGGTAGCGGTTGCCATCCTGGATGTCCAACTCCTGGTCCACCCGGAACAGCAGCGGAAGGCCGGTCGGGCCGCATCCCTCGTCCCGGCGGCCGTAGCTCAGCGTGGCGAGCAGAAGAGGCCCGCGATCGGCGGTGGTCGTGTCGCCGCTTGTCGCAGCCGTCGGTCGGTGGTGCGGAGAGCGCCCGAACGCGGCGTCGCAGAAGGTGGCGTAGTCCCGCGCATGCAGGGTCAACTGCTGCCACAGATCGTTGACGACCACCGACGGCATCGACAGTTTCGCGTTGGGCTGGCGGGCGATGATCCGGAACCACTGCCGGGTCGCGGTCTCGACGAGTGAGATGTCCTCGTCGCTGAGGTGGGGATACCGATTTCGTAGATGTTGACGTCCGCTGGCAGGAAACCGCAGGTCGGACACGGCGCGGAGTCGGCGAGGGGCGCTGTCGCTTCTGAACTTCGTCCAGATCATCCGGTTACTTCTATCCGCCCGGCGGTGCGGGCGCTAAGGCCCCGACTTGCCGAAGTGGCGTCGCGGCCCCTTCAGAGTAGGGACAGTAGGCAAGCACCTCACCGACGCCTGTCAGGCAGGGCTGTACGTGGTGGCCAGTGCGGCGAGGGCCTCGGCGCTGCGGCTGCCCGGCTCCGGCATGCCGACCAGGAGCTGCTGTCCGGGCGCATCACGGACGTCGAACGTCTGGTAGGTCAACTCGATCCGTCCGGCGGCCGGGTGTTGCACCACCTTGAACATCCTCGTCAGACCGCGCGCGCTCTGGTTCGCCCAGAGGGTCCGGAACTCTGGCGAGCCCCGCCCCATGTCGGCCACCAGCGACTGGATCTCCGGGTCGTCCGGAAAGAGGCCGGCATTGAGCCGCAGAGCGTGTACGACGCTCTCGGTAAGAGTCGGCCAGTCCGGAAAGACGGTGCGCGCCTGCGGATGTTGGAACAGCACCCGGACCATGTTGACCGTGCCCACGAAGGGTGACAGCAGCGCCGCCGCCACATTGTTCGTAGCCAGCACGTCGAACGCGGGGTTGAGCACGTAGGCGGCGGAGGTGGGGAACGCGTCCAACAGCCGCAGCAACTCGGGGTGAACCGAATCTCGAAAGCTCGTCGGACCCAGGCTGGGGTTCAGCCCGGCGAGCCGGAAGAGGTGGCCGCGCGCATCCAGGTCGAGGCGCAGGGCCCGTCCGATCGCGTCGAGCACCTGCGCCGAAGGGTTGCGCTCCCGGCCCTGTTCGAGGCGGGCGTAGTAGTCGACGCTCACGCCGGCGAGCACCGCGATCTCCTCACGGCGCAACCCGGACACCCGGCGGTCGCCGCCCCCGCGCAGTCCAACGTCCCTGGGATCGACACGGGCACGCTGGGCTCGGAGGTAGTCGCCGAGCCCGTTGCTGGTGGCGACCATGTCCACCAGCCTAAAGCTCCGGTCCCCGCCCTCGACGGCCGCTACCGCGACGGCGGGCATCGCCGGCGGCGGTTCGCCAGCGGAACCGGACAGCGACGTCGGAACCGCGCTGGGTCGGTGTGATGGCCGGAGCGGACGGGGCCGAGCAGGTCCATGGTGTTCCTGGGTGCGGTGCACCTAGGAAAGGCCGCCCTTCCCGGCTCCCGGCCGCCGCAGGATGGTTGGACACGCACTGCCTCGACGCAGGCGCCAACCGAGACCAGGAGCAGCAGTGACCAGCCCGTACTCAAAGATCATTCTCATCACCGGCGCGAGCAGCGGCATCGGTGCGGCGACCGCCCGCAGGTTGGCCGCCGACGGCCACCACGTCGTGCTTGGCGCCCGACGGGTCGATCGGCTCGCCGCGCTCGTCGATGAACTGCGCCGTGACGGCGGCATGGCCGACTACCAGGAACTCGACGTGACCAGCAGGAACAGCGTGCTCGGCTTCGTCGAGGGGGTGCATGACCGGCACGGGCGCATCGACGTTTTGATCAACAACGCCGGGGTGATGGCCCTGTCCACGCTCGACTCCCTGCGGACTGACGAGTGGGACCAGATGATTGACGTGAACCTACGCGGCACGCTGCACGGCGTCGCGGCGGCCCTGCCGCTCATGCGGGCCCGCGGCAAGGGCCACATCATCAACATCGGTTCCTCCGCCGCCTACCGCGTCGACCCGACGGCATCGGTGTACTGCGCCACCAAGTACGCCATCCGGGCGCTCACCGAAGGCCTGCGTCAGGAGAGCCGGGACGTCCGGGTAACCCTGGTCAGCCCGGGTTACACCCACTCCGAACTCACCCAGCGCGGCGGTGACCCGCAGATCCAGGCTGCCGCTCGGGCAGCGACCGAGGAACTCGGCATGCCAGCCTCGGCGGTGGCCGACGCCATCGCCCACGCAATCGCGCAGCCCGACACCGTCGACGTCAACGAGATCATCGTGCGGTCCACCGCGCAAGGCTGAACACGCACGAGGAGGAGAACGATCATGAGTGAAGCGCTCGAGATGACGACATTCCGGCTCGTCCCCGGCCTCACCGGCGCCGATTTCGTCAAGTCCAACAAAGACATCGACGACTACCTACGACGCCAGCCCGGCTTCCGCTGGCGTCGCATTACCGCGACCGATGATGGCACGATCACCGACATCGTCGCCTGGGACTCGGTGGCGGACGGCCGGCGAAGCGCGTCAGGGATCATGACCGAAATGGCCGACTCGCCGGTGCACGCGACCATCGACCACGCCACCGTCGACTTCCGGATCGTCCCGGTGTTGCACGAGGTCACCTGATCGTGGCGGCCGTCGGCTCGAGCCAGGCACCCGCACCGCTGATGCGTCGCTATCGCCGGGCATGATGAGGCGATGACCGCAAGTGCCGAGGGGCGGGGGATGGCCGAGCTGGCGGCCCTGCTGGCCGACGGCACCCGCGCCGGAATGTGTCTGGCGCTGCTCGACGGGCGGGCGTGGACCGCCGGTGAGCTGGCCCGTCTTGCCGGGGTCGCCCCGTCGACGGCCAGCGACCACCTCACCCGACTCGTCCGCGGTGGGTTGCTCGTCGAGGAACGGCAGGGCCGCCACCGCTACCTGCGGCTGGCCGGGCCGTCGGTGGCCCAGCTGATCGAGGACCTGGCCGGGCACGCCCCGGCCACGCCTACACCGACCGGGTCGCTGCGCGCGGCGACCGCCACCGCCTCCCTGGCGTACGCCCGGACCTGCTACGACCACCTCGCCGGGCGGCTGAGTGTGCTGATGTACGACGCCCTGCTCAGCGAACGTCGACTCGACCGGTCCAGCGGCTTGGCGCTCACACCCGACGGCTGGGCCTGGGCGGCCGGGGTGGGCGTACCGGTGGACGGGCTGCGCGCCGCCCGCCGCCCGGTGGTCCGCGACTGCCTGGACTGGACCGAACGCCGCCCGCACCTGGCCGGCGCGCTCGGCGCGGCGCTCTGCCGCCGGTTCACCGACCTTGGCTGGATCAGCCAGGGCACCGGCCGCGCCGTCCGTCTCACTCCCACCGGCCGCCCCGCCCTGGCCGCGGCTCTGTCCATCCCCGAACACACCCTCGACCCGCCGGCAGCCCCGCCGCCCACGAGCGGCCGCGCCTGACGGGTGACCGCGGCGGGATCGTTCGGCGTGGGGCGAACGGTTCGCGCCCTACGGTCGGGCGGTGACTGACAACTGGCCACACATTGCGCCCGCCCCGGGAACACCGGCGTGTGGGCCGCCCTCGTTCGAACCGGGACGCGGTTGGTGGGTGACCCGGCACGCCGACGTGCGGGCGGCGCTGACCGACATTGCGTTCCAGGTGCCGGCCGTCGATCCCGGTCCGCTGGGCACCCTCGCCTGGCTGCGCGCCACTGTCAGCCGGTTCAGCCCACCACGACTGCACGCCGACCGTCGGGCGGTCGCGGTGAGCGCCCTGGCCCCGCTGAACCCGGACGACCTTCGCCACGACGCGGCGCGGCTGACCCGGGCCGTGCTCGACCGCGCCGGCGACCACGTCGACGTGATGGGGGAACTGGCCCGGTCGGTGCCGCTGCAGGCGTTGGCCGACCGCCTCGGATTCGCCTCGCCGGCAGCCGCCGGGACGGCGGTCGCTGTCGTCGCGGCGGCGTACCACCCGGGGGTGGACCCGGCGTTGACCGCGCGGGCCGACCGGGCGGTGACGGCCCTGCTGGCGCTCTTGCCGCAGGGTCCGCCGGAGGTACTGGCGAACCTGGTCGGTCTGCTGGTCCAGGCGTGCGACGCGACAGCCGGCCTGATCGGTGCCGCCGCCCATCACCTTCTGCCCCCGGCGGTCCCGCGAGCGGCGGCCACGGTGCCGACCGCCGACCTGCTGGCCGAGGTGCTGCGCCTCGACCCGCCGGTCCGGGCCACCCGACGGGTCACCATCGACGAGGTACGGGTGGGCGGGCGGGATCTGCCGGCGGGCAGTCCGGTGCTGCTGCGCTTCGACGCGGCCAACCGTGACCCGCAGGCGTTCACCGAACCCGCGACGTTCGAGCCCGGTCGGCCCGGTGCCGGGCTGTTGACCTTCGGGACGGGGGAGCGGGGTTGCCCCGGCGACCGGCACGCCCTGGCGCTGGCCAGCGGGGTGCTCGACGTGCTGCGGGAACGGTGCCGGCGCAGCCCGACCCCGGTGCGCCACGAACCGCACCCGACCCTGCGGGTGCCGACAAGTCTGGAGGTGAGCGTCCGATGATCGAACGTTGTGCCGCGTTCCACGCCCTGCACCGCGCCGGCCACCCACTGCTGTTGCCCAACGCGTGGGACCACGCCTCGGCGGCGGCGCTCGCCGCGCGTGGACATCAGGCCATCGGCACCACCAGCCTCGGGGTCGCCGCGACCGCTGGCCTTCCCGACGGCGTCGCGGCCACCGCGGGGGAGACCCTCGCCCTGGCCCGCCGGCTGGCCCGGCTGCCGGTGCTGCTCAGCGTGGACGTGGAGTCCGGGTTCAGCGACGACCCGGTCGAGGTCGCCGAGTACGTGGCGGAGTTGGCCGGGCTCGGCGTGGTCGGGATCAACCTGGAGGACGGGCGTGCCGATGGCAGCCTCGCCGACACCGAGGTCGCCGCTGCCAAGATCGTGGCAGTGAAGGCGGCGGTGCCGGAACTGTTCGTCAACGCCCGCACCGACACCTGGTGGCTCGGGGTGGACGACCCGCTGCCGCAGACCCTCGCCCGTGCTCGTGCCTACCGGGCGGCCGGTGCCGACGGGATCTTCGTGCCCGGGACTGTCGACCTGGAAACCCTGCGCGTCCTCACCGCGCGGATCGACGCTCCGGTGAACGCGCTGTACCAGCCGGGCGGCCCAGGGTTGGCCGAGTTGGGCGCGGCCGGGGTGGCCCGGGTCAGCACCGGCTCGCTGCTGTTCAGGGCCGCGCTGGGCGCAGCGCTCACCGCAGCCGAAGCCGTCCGCGACGGCGGGTCCACCACTGCGGTGGGACTGCCGTCGTACGCCGAGGTGCAGGCCCTGGTGCCGACGGACGGCGACTGCCGGTGACTGCCGGCGCTCCGGCGGTGACTGCCGGCGCTCCGGCGGTGGCTGCCGGCGCTCCGACAGTGGTGGCCGGGCCGGGTCCGGCCCCGCGCCAGCGTCGACAACGAACTGCGCGGCGGTCATGAACGAGGCGTCGTCGCTGGCCAGGAACGCCA
>NZ_JBEZGJ010000144.1:0-18403 GCF_040649965.1 Micromonospora sp. NPDC048843 | reverse complement strand
CGCGGGTGGGGGCGGGCGCCGGCCCGCCGCTCGCCCCCGCCCTGGGCGCCCCCCGCCCCCCCACGAATCCGGCCCTGTCACTTCGCGACCTGGCCAACGAACTCGCCGACCAACACCATGGGTTGGACGCCCTGGCCGACCGCGACGCCGTTGCCGACGTGCGGTCGGTCATCGCCGCGTCCTATCGGGCGCTCAGCGCGCCGGCGGCAGCGCTGTTCCGCCTGTTCGCGCTGTACGCCGGCCCGGACGTCAGCCTGCCGGCGGTGGCCAGCCTTGTCGGGCTTCCCGCCCAGCAGGTACGTGAACCGCTCGACGAGCTGCTCGGGGCCCACCTGGTGGACCTGACCGGTCCGGATCGTTACGCGTGCCACGACCTGCTGCGGGCGTACGCCGGCGAGCTGCTGGACGACAGCGAACGGGCATCCGCGATGCGCCGGCTGTACGACCACTGGCTGAACGGGGCTCACGCTGCCGCGTTGACGATCGAGCCGCATCGGGACCGCATCGATCTGCCGCCGACGGCCGCCGGGACAGCCGTCGCGTCGTTCACCGACAGCGAGCAGGCACAGCTGTGGCTCGACGCGGAACGGCTCGTGCTCCTCGCCGCGATTGACCAGGCAGTCGAATCCGGCTTGGACGGTCACGCCTGGCGGCTGGCCTGGGCCGTCGCGACCTACCTCAGCAGGCTGTCCCGGTGGACGGATCTGGCCTCGGCCCAGCGCACCGCAGTGACCGCGGCGCGACGGGCGGGTGACCTCGTCGGGGAGGCACACGGCCACCGCGATCTCGGCCTGGCGCTGCACCAGCTCGGCGAGGTGACCAACGGGCTGGACCACCTTCGGCGCGCCGGCGAGCTGTTCGGGCAGCTTGGCGACCGCGCCGGCGAGGCGTACGTCGCGCTCTACCTGGGCTGGGTGCACGAGGGGCAGGGTCAGCACCGGCAGGCGCTGGAGTGCGACGAGCGGGCCCTCGTCCTCTTCGGCGAGGTCGGCCACCTGGTCGGACGGGCGAAGGCCCTCAACGCCATCGGCTGGGATCACGCCCGCCTTGGCGACCATCACCGGGCCGCCGACCACTGCCGGCGGGCCCTCGCTCTGCACGAGGAGGTAGGCAACCGGACCGGGGCGGCCAAGACCTGGGACAGCCTCGGCTACGTCCACCACCAGCGGGGTGACTCCGCTGAGGCCTGCGCCTGCTATCGGAGGGCGCTGGAGCTCTACGAGCAGTCGGATGACCGGTGGGGCGTGGCCGAGACGTTGACCCGGCTGGGCGACGTCCTGCACGACGCGGGTGACGTCGAGGCGGCCCGGGGCAACTGGCTGCGGGCATTGCGCCAGCTCACCGAGGACAATCCGGTGGAGATCGCCGAGCTGCGCCGTCGACTCGACGGCGTCGGCCCGCCGTGACACCCCGACCGCGGATCGGGAGGTGGCACGTGGTGGTCCGGTCGACCAGACGAACGGGTCGGCCGGACCACCACTGTGGTGTCAGCCGGTGCTACAGATGGTGCCGTTGAGGGTGAACGCCGTGGGCAGCACGTTCGGCCCGCCGTACGCGCCGACGAAGCCGGCGCTCACGGTGCCGCCGGCGGCGATCTGCCGGTTGTCGGTGGTGGGCGTGACCCGTACCCCCGTGCCGACCTGCTCCCAGGTGGCGCTCCAACCACTGCTCACCTGTTGCCAGCCGGTGGGCCAGGTCCAGGTGAGCGTCCAGCCGTTGATCGGGCTGGACCCGTTGTTGATGATCTCGACGCCACCGATGTAGCCGTTGCCCCAGTCGTTGTTGGCGCTGAAGCGGACGGTGCACGCACTCGCGGCGGGGCTGCCGGTGGCGAAGGTGAGCGGCGGTGAGGCCCAGGAGACCCGTCCGGCGGTGTCGCGGGCCAGCACGTTGACTGTGTACCTGCTGCCCGGCACGAGGTTGTCGACGGTGAACGAGGTGGTCGTCGTCTCGCCGACCTGCTCGCTGACGGCGCCGTGCTGCCGGTGCACCTCGTACTTGGCGATCGGGTCGGCGCCCGGGGTGGACCCCGGCCAGGTGATCGTCGCGGCGCGGTCGGTGACACCGCTCGCGGTCGGCTGCCCGGGTGCGGCCGGCCGGCCGGCTGCCGCGCCGGCCGGGCGCAGCACCAGCGTTGTCAACGAGTACGCCGGCAGGGTCCGGCTGGTCGCCGAGCCGGACTGGCTGGTGACGATGCCGGTGGCGCCGTTGGTGAGGGTGGACACCGTCGGCGCGACGGCCGACGGGGTGAACCCGGCGTAGTCGATGGTGACCGGGTGGTCGTTGTCCGGGTCCTTGTTCAGCAACAGCACGGCGAGTTCCCCGTTGCTCCGGCGGACGGCGTGGGCGGTGACCAGGGGCTCGTCGGTGCCGGCGCGAACGAACTGGTCGCCGGTCTTCGCGAAGAGCTTCATCATGCTCAGCCCGTGGTACGGCGCGAACGGTGTGTTCAGCGACGGTTGGCAGACCGAGCCGTCCTCGGTGCAGGCCCCACTGGAGAGCATCCCGAAGTCGCCGTAGTCGGTCTGACCGGCCACCTGCGTCACGGTGCCCATGCCGTTGTGCACGTTCCACCAGTGGGCGGTGAAGACGCCGTTCTCCAGCAGACCGCTGTAGACGTCGGCAAGGAACAGCGCTGCCGGTTGGGTGTTCCGGCCGGCGTCGACGTTCAGCTCCGTGAAGCTGATGCCGATCCGGTCGGCGTTCGGGCCGGCGTACCGGGAGAGCTGCTGCCGCAGCAGGTAGTTGGCGTCGGGGAGGTGGTTGACGCGGGCCAGCGACTCGGCGGCGGTGCCGCCCGGGTACCAGTGCACGTCCACGAAGTCGATCTTCGGGCCGGCGATGGAGAGCACTGTCTGGTTCCAGGGGCCCGGGTCGCTGCCGGCGGTGATCCCGTCCGGCCAGTTGCCGGGCATTGTCAGCACCGCTCCGACCTTGATGCTGGGGTCGACCGCCTTCATCGCGTCGGCGTACTCGACGACAAGCCTCGCGTACTGTGTCGCGCTCTTGTCGGGGTGGTCGTCGGCCTCCCACGCGGACCCGTAGTGGCCGTTGCCGTAGTTCTCGTTGCCGACGGTCCAGTAACGCGCGTCGTAGCCCTTCGTCACGTTGGCGTACCGCACCCAGTCGGCGGCCTCGGCGGGCGTACCGGTGCCGTAGTTCGCGATGATCATCGGCTGCGCGCCGACGCGCCGGACGGCCGCCATGAAGGTGTCGAAGTCGGTCCCCGGCGCTACGTAACCGCCGGGCGCTGTGTGGTCCTTCCAGTGGTAGATGTCGGCGTACGAGCCGCCGGGGTAGCGCATCATCTGCACGCCGGCATCTTTGAGCAGGTCCGACGTCTCGGCGGTGCCGAGGTTCGAGTCCCAGATGGCGTGGTTGACGCCGAGAGCGGTGTCCGGCACTGTCGCCAGTCCCGCGCGGGTGTTGACGGTCACGGTGACCGGGTCGGCCGCCGCGCTGGCGGTCGGTGGGTTGACGCCCGCGAGCGCACTCGCGGCGAGCAGCAGGCCCGCCAGGAGTGCTGCTCGGGTCTTCGGTTTACGCATGGGTGGGGTTCCTTAGCGCAGATGGGCCGCCCGACCGGTCAGGGTGCGACCCGGGGACGGGCGATCTCGTGGACGGCAGACTCTGGTTGGTCCATCGCTCGTATCGCCGTCCCCCGGAGATCACATCTGGATCCCGGCTGCCCAGTGGACGGACGTCAGCCCCGCGCGCGGCTCTTCATCGACATACCACAATGGCACTGTCGGTTCGACAATCTCAAGGTGCGTCAGGCGTCGTCTTCGCCGCGCTCGCCGCGCCCTGAACGACGCCCCCGGACACTCACGGCAGCCACCAGAGTGACGACCGCGGCGACCAGTTGCAGCACACCGACGAGCAGATCGACTACGCCGGACATGGCGATAGCGTCTGGCAGATGGGTCATGAGACGGCCTCCGGGTTCGTGCCCACCGTCCGCTTCCTGCGGAAGGCCCTCCCCCGGGCCCAGCGGTGACCGCTTGAGCGCCGCCCTCATTGTGGCACCCACTCTCCACCGAGCGGAAGGCGTCAACGCTCGACATGAGATCGACAGACGTCATACGTTACAGCTTGACGAACAGGATGTTATCGCTCACAGTCGATGCGAGGCGATCAGCGTCAGTGGCTCACCGGGAGGCCCCCTCGCTGGTCTGACCTCGATGGTCAGGACGCCCCTGGGCAGGTGGACGTCGCATCAGGATTTGTCAGCAGCCGCCGGTGACGCGCGGCGGACGCCGTGCGCCTCGGGACCGCCCGGGTGCCGTCGTCGACCGCCTGCGCCAGGCTGCCGCCGGGTCCCCCGACTCACGACAAGAGGAACCGCCGATGAGATCAAGGATCGCACTGTTGGCCGCCGCGCTGGCGACGGCCCTGGCCACGATGACGGCCGTGGTCACTGTCGCCACCCCGGCGTCGGCCGCGTCGCTCACCCAGGTGACCAACTTCGGCGCCAACCCGACGAACCTCCAGATGCACCTGTACGTGCCGGACCGGGTCGCGGCCCAGCCGGCCCTGCTCCTCGCCCTGCACTACTGCACCGGCAGTGGTCCGGCGGTGCACAGCGGCTTCGGGCTGAGCACCCTCGCCGACCGCTACGGCTTCATCGTGATCTACCCGTCGGTGACCCGGAGCAGCAAGTGTTGGGACGTCTCGTCGCCGCAGGCACTGCGGCGCGACGGCGGCAGCGATCCGGTCGGCCTCAAGTCCATGGTCGACCACGTCCGGAGCCGCTACCCGGTCGACGCCAACCGGATCGGTGTGGGCGGGTTCTCCTCCGGAGCCATGATGACGAACGTCATGGTCGGCCTCTACCCGGACCTGTTCCACGCCGGGTTCAGCTCCTCCGGGGTCCCGTTCGGGTGCTTCGCCACCACCAACGGCGCGGAGTGGAACAGCGAGTGCTCCGGCGGACGCATCGTCA
Organism: Micromonospora sp. NPDC048843; assembly: GCF_040649965.1. Taxonomy (NCBI): domain Bacteria; kingdom Bacillati; phylum Actinomycetota; class Actinomycetes; order Micromonosporales; family Micromonosporaceae; genus Micromonospora; species Micromonospora sp. NPDC048843. The sequence goes on along the minus strand of NZ_JBEZGJ010000144.1, from coordinate 13,461 downwards.
GGACCGGGCAGCAGTGGGGTGACCTGGTCCGCAACGCCTACCCCGGTTACTCCGGCAAGCGTCCCCGCTTCCAGATCTGGCACGGCACCACCGACACCACGCTGAGCTACGTCAACTTCGGCGAGCAGATCAAGCAGTGGACCAACGTGCAGGGCGTGTCGCAGACCCCCAGCTTCACCGACTCCCCGCAGACCAGCGCCACCCGTACCCGGTACGGGGGCACCGGCGGCACGGCGCCCGTCGAAGCGATCAGCTTCCAGGGGTACGGCCACTCCATCCCGTTCGACGCCGCGCAGGCCATCCGGTTCCTCGGCTTCGACGCCACGAGCGCCACCACCCCACCACCCGGCGGCACGTCGGCGCCGCTGCGCAACACCGGCGCCAACCGCTGCCTCGACGTTCCGTCGCGGTCGCAGACCAACGGCACGCAGCTGACGTTGTGGGACTGCAACGGCGGCACCAACCAGCAGTGGACGTCGACCGCCGCGAAACAACTCCAGGTGTACGGCACGAAGTGCCTGGACGCCGAGGGCGGCGGGACCTCGCCGGGCACCCGGGTGATCATCTGGGACTGCAACGGCGGCACCAACCAGCAGTGGAACGTCAACACCGATGGCACTGTGACCGGCATGCAGTCCGGCCTGTGCCTGACGCCCAACGCCGCCGCAACCGCCAACGGCACCCCCGCGGTTCTTTCGAGCTGCAACGGCTCGAACAGCCAGCGGTGGTCCCGAAGCTGACGCGCTGACCGACGACTTGGCGTACCCCGCCGGTCGCTCGTGCGGGTGGCGTCCCGCTGCTCGGGCCCGGACTCCGAACAGCGGGACGCGACCCGGCGGCCAGGGTTGGGGCCGACGGTCGCCATCAGGGCGGCCCAGGTGCGGACTCCTGCCCATCGGCGTCCGCTGGGCAGGTGAGCGAAACCGGTTGTCGGCGCACGACTTTCCGGCTGCTGCGGTGCCCTGGAATCCCGGTGGCCGTTCATGCCTCGGCCGCGTGGCGCGCGGGTCGCCCGTTGGTGGTCTCGGGCCGTCTCGCGCCGGCCACGTGCCACCCGCCCCACGCCACGATCGTCGTCCAGCACCCCTCGGGCCAATGGCGACAGCTCCGTCACAGCGACCCGAAGTCGGTCGAGGATCGACGACTGTCCGTCACGTTAGCGTTAACAGTGAGCGATTGTCCATAGACAACGATCTTCGTTTGCTGGTCGGGGCGGTTCGCGGGTACGCCGACGACAGTCGTGAGCGCGGGCGGAATAGCCTTGCGGCATGCGGGGACGATTCGGCGCGGCCAGACGGTGGTACGGGGAGCACCGGCGGTTGGTCCGCCGTACGGTCCTCGCGCTCGCGGTGGGGATCGTGGTCCTGACCGGCGGCACGGTGGCCAGCGTGACGTGGATCCGCGACACAGCGGAGGGCCACCTCTACGGTGAGGCCGAGGTGCCGGACGCCCCGGTCGCCCTGGTCCTGGGCACCAAGGTGGACGCCGACGGCACTCCCTCACCCGTCCTCACCGCCCGGTTGGAGATCGCGCGGCGGCTGTTCGACGCCGGCAAGGTGCGGGCGATCCTCGTGTCGGGCGACAACATGAACGCCGACTACAACGAGCCCGCCGCGATGCGGAACTGGTTGGTGGAGCGGGGTGTGCCAGCGCACAAGGTGGTGCCGGACTACGCGGGCTTCGACACGTACGACTCGTGTGCGCGCGCTGAGCGGATCTTCGGGGTGCGGCAAGCCACTGTGGTGACCCAGACCTTCCACCTTCCGCGTGCCGTGGCGCTGTGTCGGCGCCTCGGCATCGACGCCAACGGCGTGGGCGACGACAGCGCGAAGCGGTACGCCCAGACGTGGTGGTTCAGTTCGTCCCGGGAGAACGGCGCGTGCGTGAAGGCAGCGCTGGAACTGCTCTCCGGCCGGGACCCGGCGCATCTCGGCCGCCGGGAGACGGGCGTCGACGACGCTCTGCGCGTCGGCTGAGGGAGGTCAGGACCGCGGTCGTGAGGCGCTGTCGCGGACGATGAGCTCGGTGGCGAGTTCGACCCGGGGGCTCTCGGTCCTCTCGCCGCTGGCGAGGCGCAGCACGGTCCGCGCGGCCAGCATGCCCATCTCGGCCAGGGGTTGCCGGACGGTGGTCAGCGGTGGCGAGCACCAGCGCACCTCCGGCAGATCGTCGAAGCCGACCACGCTGACGTCGTCGGGCACCCGCAGACCCCGTTTACGCACCGCCTCGTAGACGCCGAGCGCCATCTGATCGCTGGAGGCGCAGATGGCGGTGGGCGGGTCGGGCAGGGCCAGCAGTTGCGTACCCGCGGTGAAGCCGGCCTCGTGGTAGAAGTTGCCGGGGCGGATCAGTGCGTCGTCGACGGGGATCCCGGCCGCGCCGAGGGCGGCCCGGTAGCCGTCCATCCGGGCCCTGCTGCACATCAGGTGCGGCGGGCCGGCGATGAAGCCGATGCGGCGGTGGCCGAGGCTGATCAGGTACTGGTTGGCGCTGAGGCTGCCCGCCCAGTTGGTGGCGCCGATGGTGGGTGACTCCTGCGGGTCGACCCCGGCCGGGTCGATGATGACGACAGGCAGGTGGAGCCGGCGCAACTCGGCCTGCAACGGTGGGTTCACCATCGAGGTCACGAAGATGATTCCCTCGGTGGAGCGCGTACGCATGTTGTCGAGCCACTGCTTGGCCGAGGAGATGCGCCAGTGGATGGCCGACACGACGGTGCCGACGCCGCTGGTCTGGCCGACGTCCTCCACCCCACGGATGATCTCCACGGCCCATGGGCTGTCCAGGTCGTTGAAGACCAGGTCGATGAGGGCGGCGTCGGTACGCCGGGACGGTGAGCGGCGGCGGTAGCCATGCCGGTTGAGCAGCGCCTCGACACGCTCCCGGGTGTCGGGGGCGACGTCGGAGCGGCCGTTGATGACCCGGGAGACGGTCGGCACGGAGACTCCGGCCAACCGCGCGATCATGGCGATGGTGACGTTTCGGCCGTTCTCCGTGCCCACGGTCCCCCCTGCGGAGCTATGGATCTCCGAAACTTTCAATGCTTCGCCGGTAATGATGATCGATGGCCGGCACGCTACGAGCTGTTGTCCCAGCGGTCAAGACCTCTGTCCTATTGCGAAAAGACCGGCTAGCGTAAGCAGGGCTTCCAGTGATCCGGGACGATGATTTTCCGGAAGTTCCAGACAGCCCGTCCAGAGGAGTGCTCGTGTCGACCGACATCGCTAACGTGGCGACCGCTACCCGGTCGATCCGCAATCCCGTCCTCGCCGGGTTCCACCCGGACCCGTCGATCCTGCGCGTCGGCGACGACTACTACCTGGCCACCTCGACCTTCGAGTGGTATCCGGGCGTCCTCGTGCACCACTCGCGTGATCTGGTGAACTGGCGCAGCCTGGGTGGGGTCATCACCGAGAGGCGCCTGCTCGATCTGCGCGGATGCGGTGACTCCAACGGGGTGTGGGCGCCCGACCTGACGTACCACGACGGTCAGTTCCACCTCGTCTACAGCGACGTGGCCAGCTTCGCCAGCGGCTACTGGGATCCGCAGAACTTCCTGGTCACCGCCGAGGACATCACCGGCCCCTGGTCCGATCCGGTGAAGCTGCACGGGCGCGGGTTCGACGCGGCGTTGTTCCACGACGACGACGGCACGACCTGGCTGCTGGGCATGAGCGCGGACTGGCGGCCCGGCCGCGACCGCTTCGGTGGCATCGAGATCCAACAGTACGACCGGGCCGCATGCCGTCTGGTCGGCAGCCCCCGCATCCTGTTCACCGGTTCCCCGGTCGGTGTCACCGAGGGTCCGCACCTGTACCGCCACGATGGCTGGTACTGGCTGATCACCGCCGAGGGCGGCACCAGCTGGGAGCACCAGGTCACAGTGGCGCGGTCCCGGGAGCTGTTCGGACCGTACGAGGTGGACCCGGACGGGCCACTGCTCACCTCCTTCGGACGGCCCGACCTGCGGTTGCAGAAGGCGGGTCACGGCAGCCTGGTCCACACGCAGAACGGCGAGTGGTACCTGGCCCACCTGGTTGGCCGCCCATACTCCCCGCTGGGCAACTGCGTGCTGGGTCGGGAGACAGCGATCCAGCGGGTCGAGTGGCCGTCGGGCGGCTGGCCGCGAATCGCCGGAGGGGTGCCCGCGGACGACGTCATCGCACCCGACCTGCCCGCGCACCCCTGGCCGGCGGAGCCCGAGACGGACCACTTCGACGCCCCCGAGCTGGGCCGGTGCTGGTCGACGCTGCGTCGACCAGCCACCCCAGACTGGGTCGACCTGCACACCCGCCCGTCGTACCTGCGGGTCCACGGCGGGCAGTCGCCGGTCGGTCGACAGGCACCCAGCCTGGTCGGGCGACGCGTCGGCGCACGGAAGTGCTCGCTGGAGACCGTTGTGGAGTTCGAACCGGCCGACCACCGCCAGCTCGCCGGGATCACCGCCTACTACAACACGCTCAACTGGCACCACCTCTACCTGACCCGGGCCGACGACAGCCGGACGGTGCTGGAGCTGCTCAGCTCCGACAACGGGCGGCGCACCGCGTACCCGGAGCTGACAGTCGATGTCGACGGCGTCACGCGGGTCGGCCTGCGGGCCGTTTTCGACGGGCCTGCGGTGCGCTTCGACTACGACCTCGGCGCCGGTTGGCAGCGGCTACCGGTCGAGCTGGACGCGACCATCCTGTCCGACGAGCACGCCGCGCTGATCATCGACGGCGAGCCGGCGGCGTGGGGCTTCACCGGGGCGTTTCTCGGCCTGTGGGTGCAGGACCTGGGCGGCGACGGCGTGCACGCCGACTTCGACCTGGCCACCTACCGGGAACAGTGACCACGCGGACGGCACTCGGCGGGTGCCGTCCGCGTGCCCACTCGTCCTACCTGGCCTGAGCGGCGACGGCCCGAAGCTGGCCGAGGGTGGTGCGGAAACCGTGGCCGGACGCGGCCGGGTCCTCGGCGTTCAGGCCGCTGACGGCCATGGTCTGCGAGCGGGTCGTGGCGACGGCCTCCGCGTCGGACCCGGTCACATCGAACACGCCGAAGTCGCCGCTGAGCGTCCGGAACGTCGGGGCCGCCGGGTCCTGGGCGAGGTAGAGCACCACGACCTGGCCGGCCTCGAGCTTCGACATGTGCGCCATGTCCGGCACGCCGTCGGGCAGCGGGGCGAGCGTGATGCGCGCCCCGGCCCGCACTGTCGATCCGGTCGTCGCGCGCAGCACCTCGTCGACCCGGAATCCGGCCGCCTCGACCTCACCGCGTACGACCAGGTCCGCGGTGTCGCTGAGCTGCCGCACCGTGGCGTACCCGCGCAACTTGCCCTTGATCGGCGGGGGCGCGACCTCGGTCGGTGTGGCGGCGCTGCTCGGGGCGGCGCTGCTCGGGGCGGGCGCGGCGGCCGGGTCGGCGCCACCGCCGCTGCCGCAGGCGGACAGGACCGCGGCGGACAGCACGGCGGCGGCCGTGGCCCACAGCGGCCGGGTACGGCGAAGGTCGACTGCCATGGAACGCTCCTTGCGTCTCGGTGCCGTCCCGGGCCGTCTCGCCCGGAACGCGGCACTGCTTACGCCTTCTATCTGTGCGTCCCGGGCACCGAGTTCCCTTCTTTTTCGGGCTTCTTTTTCTCGCGCTCAGCTTTCCGCGGGTCAGCGCCGCTCGCGCGCGAGCTGACGAAGCTCGGCCAACGTGGTGACGAACGCACGACCCGCCGCGGTGGCGTCCTCGGTCCGCAGACCGGTCACCGACATCGTCGGTGACCGGCTGGTGGCCGTCTCCGCGGCGAGGTCGAAGATCCCGAACTCGCCGCCGAGCGGATGGTAGACGCGCGCGCCCGGGTCAACGAGGCCCAGGTAGAGGACTGTCGGTCGGCCGGCCGCCCCGGCCAACTCCGCGGCCACCATGATCTCGGTGGGCACCGAAGTACCCGGGGCGCGGTACAGCACCTCCGCCACCCGGTAGACCGCCCGCCCGCCCGTCACCGATGCCACCTCGCCGCGGACCACCAGGTCGGCCGTGTCGGTGAGTTGGCGCACCGTGCCGTACCCACGGTTCTTCGCGGCCGTGCCCGGCGGTGCCGGCCGAGCGGCCGGACGGGTCGCCTCGGGTGACGGGGGCGCGGCCGGGGGCGCGTCGCCGGACCGGGCCGCCAGCCCTCCGCCGATCCCCGCGACAACCAGGACCAACGCGGCCGCCGCGAGCGCGGGCCGCAACGACACGAAGGCCCTCCTTCGGGTACGCGGCTCCTGCGCGATCGCCGCCAGCAGGCGGGCGCGGTGCAGCTCGTGCCGGCCCGCCGGCAGGTCGTGGTCACCGGGGTGGGGCACGATCTTCGCCCACTCGGCCGGGTCCGACGCGCTCACTGGCTGCCCTCCCGCACGAGCGAGGCGTCCACGACCGGCGGCCGTGCGGCGCGCGGCGGGGCGTCGACGAGGGTACGGAGTCGGGCGCGCGCCCGCGACAGCCGGGAGCGCACAGTGCCGACCGGAACGCCCAGCGCCTGCGCCGCGGACTCGTAGTCCAGGCCCTCCCACAGGCACAGGGTCAGCACCTCGCGCTCGGGTCGACGCAGCCGGGCCAGCGCGTCGATGGCGGCGGCGATGCGTCGGCTGTCGTCGAGTCGGCCGGCGACCTCGTCGGCGTGGTCGGGCAGTGTGAAGTCGGAGGCGAGCAGCGCGGCGGCGACCCTACGGTAGCGACGGTTGCTGCGGGTGTGGTTACGGGCCTCGTTGGTGGCGACGCCGAGCAGCCAGGGCCGCAGCGACCCGCCCTCCTCGCTGACCCGCTCCCGGGAACGCCAGGCCTGCAGGTACGTGGCGGCCATGACGTCCTCCGCCGTGGCCCAGTCGGCGGTCAGCCGGAACGCGTGGTTGTACACCGAGCGCGCGTACGTGTCGAACAGCTCGGCGAACGCGCCGGGGTCACCGGCTCGCACCCGAGCGCGCAGACTCGACTCCATGACCATTCTCTGTCCGTCGGACGGTGCTGGTTCCGACGGACCGGCCCCTTGATCAGTTACGGCCCGACGATAGCCACCGGCGGGTACGTCCCGCCAACGACGGGATGAACAGACGCCGTCACGCCTCGCGGTCGTCGATTGACGAGGAATCGACGTACTGGTATCTGTTAATACAGTTTCCTGATGCTTGGCCCGGCGCGGCGGTTCGGCGCCGTAGGGCACCGCGAACCGACCGGCCGGCGGCACGCCGCCCCTTCCCCGAGGAACACCCATGGTTCACAAGAAAACAGCCGCCTACGTCGTGGGCACCCTGCTGGTCGGCGTCGCCGCCGTCGGCTACGGCCTGCCGTCGGCGAGCGCCGCGACCGCCGGCCCGATCACCGGCCTCGGCGGTAAGTGCATCGACGTGGCCGGCGCCAGCTCGGCCAACGGCACGGCCGTCCAGCTCTACGACTGCAACGGCAGCGCGGCCCAGACGTGGACCGTCGGCAACACCGACACCTCGATCCGGGCACTCGGCAAGTGCCTCGACGTGACCGCCGCGTCGACAGCCAACGGCGCCAAGGTGCAGTTGTACGACTGCAACAACACCGCCGCGCAGAAGTGGACCGCCAGCAACGGCGCGCTCGTCAACTCCGGCTCCGGCAAGTGCCTCGACGTCACCGACCGGAGCACCGCGAACGGCGCCCGGCTGCAGATCTGGACCTGCGGCGGCACCACGAACCAGCGGTGGACCCTGCCGGGCGGCGGCAGCACCCCCACCCCCACGCCCACCACCCCGACCGGCACCAACCTCGACGACCCGGCGAAGAAGAACGTCGCCATGCAGCTCGTCTCGGCCGCGGAGAACTCCTCACTCGACTGGCGCGCACAGTTCTCCTACATCGAGGACATCGGCGACGGGCGCGGCTACACCGCCGGCATCATCGGCTTCTGCTCCGGCACCGGAGACATGCTCGAACTGGTCGAGGCGTACACCCGCACCAAGCCGGGCAACGTACTCGCCGGCTACCTGCCGGCGCTGCGCACCGTCAACGGCACTCCGTCGCACGCCGGCCTCGACCCCAACTTCCCCCGCGACTGGCGGACCGCGGCCACCGACTCGGTGTTCCAGGCCGCCCAGGAGGCCGAACGCGACCGGGTCTACTTCAACCCATCGGTACGCGACGGGAAGAACGACCAGGTCCGGGCGCTCGGTCAGTTCGCCTACTACGACGCGGCGGTCATGCACGGGTACGAGGGCATGCGCCAGATCCGCAACCGCGCCCTGAACCGGGCCAAGCCGCCAGCCCAGGGCGGCGACGAGCGGACCTGGCTCAACGCGTTCCTCGACGAGCGGGTCGTCGAGATGAAGAAAGAAGTGGCCCACTCGGACACCTCCCGCGTCGACACCGCCCAGCGGGTGTTCCTCAACAACGGCAACTTCAACCTGAACACGCCGCTGGTGTTCGCCGTGTACGGCGACCAGTTCCGGATCGGCTGAGCGGCTGGAGTGGTGGCGGGGTCGTCGGCGATCGCCGGCGGTCCCGCCACCCGGCCCCCATCCCTACGCCCCGCCGCCTGGCGCCTACTCCTGTCCCTGCCTGGCCGCTTGGTGGCTGCCCGCACGTGCCCAGCCGCCTGGCGCCTGCCCGTTTCCTGACCGGCCGCCTGCTGCCTGCCCGGCCGCCTGGCGTCTGCCCGGCCGGTCCTGGCGGGCGGGCCTTGGCCGCTGACGCATCTCGCGGTCACCATCGGTGGACCATTTACGGCAGGATCCTCCGAGTGAACCGGCCCCTGCTCCTGCTCGACGTCGATGGTGTCCTCACCCCCTACGGGACCCCTCAACCACCTGCCGGTTACACCGAGCACCACCTGTTCCCCGGCGAAGAGCCCGTCCGTGTCAACCTCCTCCACGGCGCCTGGATCACCGAGGCGAGCGCCGTCCTGGACATCGCCTGGGCCACGAGCTGGAACGACGAGGCCAACCAACTCCTCGCCCCACTCCTGCGCATCGCTCCTCTGCCCGTGATCACCATGCCACCCGCGCCGTTCCACCCCAGCGACAAGATTCCGGCCATCGCCGCCTACGCCCAGCAACGGCCCGCGGCTTGGATCGACGACCTCCACACGCCGCAAGCCAACAGCTGGGCGGCAGCACGCAGCAGCCCAACCCTGTTGATCACCGCCGACCCGACGATCGGCCTCACGCGCGACTCCATCGATGACGTCATGACTTGGGCCAAGGCCCTTCAACGCCCGTCCGGCTAATCCCTAGCGACGCGCCCGGCCCTCGCCGTATCCCCAGCGACGCGCCCGGCCCTCGCTCATACCGGGCGACCGGCAGCCTCGCCGACACGCAGCCCTCCCTGATGTCGCGCACCGCCAGCGCCGCCGACACGCAGTCTTCGGTCACGCCAGGGACCGGCAGCCGCCGACACGCAGCCCTCGCTGATGCCAGGCGCTGTCGATACCAGCTCCCGGCACCGCCGAGCAGCACGCCCACCACGGCCACCATCTGGCTGAGTTCGGCATCGACGAGCCCTTCGGGAACCAGCCGATCAAATCGATCATGGTGACTGAAAGTGTCGTACACCTGTTCTAGTGTCGGGTCATGGTCGAGGAGTTGGCGCTGGCAGACGACGCGGTCGCGGCCTGCCTCGACGCTGCCGCCTGGGCCCTGCCGGAGCCCGAGCTGATCGCCGCACTCGATGCCGCGCACCGCTTGGAGCAACGCCTCGCCGCCGTCAAACTCACCCTCGTCCGCGAGCTCGACGGCCGCGGCACGCCCCGCGCGCATGGGGCCTCCTCCACTGCGGTCTGGCTGCGCGAACGACTGCGACTCACCATCCCCGCCGCCCGCCGCCTGATCGACCTCGCCACCGCCCTCGACACCGGCAACCCCGGGATCCGACAAGCGCTAGCCGACGGGCACATCAGCGTCGACCAGGCCCGGGTCATCACCGACACCGCCACCACCGTCCAGGCCACCGCCGGCACGCAGGCCGCCGACAAAGCCGTCGGTGTGCTCGTCGGCTGGGCCAGCCAGTTCGACCCCACCCACCTGCGCAAACTCGGCACCCGCATCCTCGACCACGTCGCCCCCGACATCGCCGACGCCGCCACCCAAGCCGCCCTCGACGCCGAAGCACGCCGCGCCGCCCGCGACCGGCACCTCACGTTGTCCGAGCAGACCGACGGCAGACTGCGACTCACCGGCACCCTCGACACCGAAACCGCCGGCCTGCTCCGCGCCGCCATCGACCCACTGACAGCCCCGTCCGGACCAGATGACACCCGCTCGCCCGGTCAACGCCGCCACGACGCCCTCGCCGACGTGTGCCGACTCGCCCTCCGAAGCGACGAGCTACCCGACAGCGGAGGCGACTCCGCCCAGATCGTCGTCACCACCACCTACGACGCGCTGACCCGGCAACTCGGTGGCGGCGCACTCGACATCGGCCTACAGCTCACCCCGGACACGGTGCGCCGGCTCGCCTGCGACGCCACCATCCTGCCCACCGTCCTCGGCGGCACCGGCCAAGTCCTCGACGTCGGGCGACAACGCCGACTCATCACCGGGCCGCTGCGACGCGCCCTCGTGCTGCGCGACCGCGGCTGTGCGTTCCCCGGCTGCGACCGACCACCCCGCTGGTGCCACGCCCACCACATTCACCACTGGGCCGACGGAGGCACCACCAACCTCGACAACGCCGTCCTGCTCTGCGGCCACCACCACCGCCACCTGCACCACAGCGACTGGATCATCCAACTCGGCCACGACGGCCACCCCGAATTCGTGCCACCCGCCTGGCTCGACCCCGAACAACTCCCCCGCCGCAACCACTACCACCGACGAACGTAAGTGCAGCCAGTCGAGGACGATCACCCGTGTCGGGCCCACACCGTCGGCCACCCCACACCGCCTAAGGCATCCTAGGAGGCTGGTTGGCCAGGCCCCCCGCCGTGAAGGCCGAAGCGTTGAGCGGCGCGCCTCGGGCGCATGCCGGCTGGGTCGAGAAGAGAGCTGCTCGCAACGGCTCGCCACTGATCCGCAGCAGCTCACACCCGCCTGAGCTGGGCCGCAAAGCCGCGTCGGCCTACGAGCCAGATGACGCCCCCGCACGGGCCAGCAGGCGCCCGACGAATCGCAACGGCTTACGACCGCCCGCGCCCGGCCGCAAAGCCGCGTCGGGCCTGCAAGCCAGATGACGCCGCCGCCGGCCAACAGGCGCCCGACGACTCGCAACAACTCCGACCGCCTGCGACGGCCAACCACAATCCGCAACGCATACAGACCGCCTACGCCGCCTGCGGCGGCCCACGACGACCCGCAGCGGCCCGCAGCGACCCACGGCGGCTCGTGGAACAACCTCCACGAGCCAGTGCTTCACGGCCGCGAGGTCGTTGTCGTCGAGCGCGGTACCGGATGTCGACGGCACCGCTGCGGTCCCTGACTACGGCCAACGTGAACGACCCGCAGCCACAGACTCGCGTGGCGACTTGACCTCAAGCTCGGGTGAGGTCCTAGCCTCCAATATCGGAGGTTACGCATGAGCATGGAAGTTACCGCGTGGATGTCCCTGCACCACGCGATGAACGCGCAGGATGAGCGGCCGCTGTCCCGCGCAACCTTGAAGCGGATCGCGCAGTTCGCACGGCCACACCGCGCCTTGATCGTCAGGTTCCTGTTGTTAAGTGTGGTGACGGCGGTCCTCACGGTGGCGGCGCCCGTGCTCGCCGGTCGGGTGGTCGACGCGATCGTCGACGGCGCCGACAGCAGCGTGGTGATCCGGTTGGCCGTACTGATCGCCGTGATCGCCCTCGCCGAGGCCGGGCTGGGTCTGGTGACGCGATTTCTCTCCGCCAGCATCGGTGAGGGGTTGATCGTCCAACTGCGCACGGCTGTCTTCGACCACGTTCAGCGCATGCCGGTGGCGTTCTTCACGCGGACCCGAACGGGTGCACTCGTCAGCCGCCTGAACAACGACGTGATCGGCGCGCAGCGGGCCTTCAGCGACACCCTGTCGAGCGTGGTCGGCAACGCCGTCACGCTGATGCTGACGTTGGCCGTGATGCTGACCTTCTCGTGGCAGATCACGCTGCTGGCGCTCGTCCTGTTGCCCATTTTCGTTCTCCCGGCCCGTCGGATGGGTTCGAGGCTCGCTCAGTTGCAGCGTGAAGCGGCCGAGCACAACGCGGCAATGAGCACCCGGATGACGGAACGTTTCTCCGCACCCGGTGCCACGCTGGTCAAGCTGTACGGGCGGCCGGCCGAGGAGTCCGCCGAGTTCGCGGCGCGGGCCCGTCGGGTCCGGGACATCGGCGTCCGTGCCGCGATGCTCCAGTGGGTCTTCATCACCGCGCTCACCGTCGTCGGCTCGCTGGCACTGGCCCTGGTCTACGGGCTGGGTGGTCTCTTCGCCCTACGGGGCAGCCTCGACGCCGGGACGGTGGTCGCCCTCGCGCTGCTCCTGTCGCGGCTGTACGCACCGCTGACCTCACTGGCCAGTGCTCGGGTCGAGGTGATGAGCGCGCTGGTCAGCTTCGAGCGGGTGTTCGAGGTCCTCGACCTCAGGCCGCTGATCCTCGACAGGTCCGACGCCCGGCCACTTCCGGAGGGACCGGTCGCGGTCGAGTTCGACGGGGTCCGGTTCGGCTACCCCTCAGCGGACAAGGTGTCGCTCGCGTCCCTGGAGGACGTGGCGAAGCTCGATACGCGCGGCGGTGAGGAAGTGCTGCACGGGGTGTCGTTCCGCGCCGAAGCGGGGCAGATGGTGGCGCTCGTCGGCTCCTCCGGGGCGGGCAAGTCGACTATCGCGCAGCTCGTGCCTCGCCTCTACGACGTCGAGGACGGCGCGGTGAAGCTGGCCGACGTCGACGTACGTGAGCTGTCGGCCGAGTCGATCCGGACGGCGTTGGGCGTGGTGACCCAGGACGGGCACCTCTTCCACGAAAGCATCCGCGCCAACCTGGCGTTCGCCCAGCCGGACGCGACCGAGGACGAGATGTGGGATGTGCTCCGGCGGGCCCGACTCGACGACCTGATCCGGTCACTTCCCGACGGGCTGGACACCGTCGTTGGCGAGCGCGGATACCGCCTCTCCGGCGGGGAACGGCAACGGCTCACCATCGCACGCCTGCTGCTGGCTCGTCCGCGCGTGGTCATCCTCGACGAAGCCACAGCGCATCTCGACTCCACCTCGGAGGCGGCGGTTCAGGACGCCCTCGCCGAGGCGCTGACCGGCCGGACGAGCGTGGTCATCGCGCACCGGCTCTCCACCATCCGGGCGGCCGACCAGATCCTCGTCGTGGAGGCGGGACGCATCGTCGAACGCGGGCGTCACAGTGATCTGCTCGCGGCCGGTGGCCGCTACCACGAGTTGTACCGCACCCAGTTCGCGCAGGACGAGCCGACGGTCCAGGAGCAACGCGTCGCCATATGACGTACGCGGTGGTCGATCCACCCACAAGGGCAGTCCGACCACCGCGTCACAGCGAGCCGCCGCTCACCCCCGTGCAAGCAC